>NZ_BADY01000079.1:0-71033 GCF_000241185.1 Pseudoalteromonas sp. BSi20495 | reverse complement strand
GACGGAACCTATCAGTTTTGTGTATCTAAATTACATATGAAAATAATCCACCAGAGGTAGATTAAGTTAATTTTTTCAAATAGTATTTTCTGACAGATAAAGGAAGTAATCAAGGAGATTCTTAGGACTGGTGCTGATAGGCAGAGTCGAACTGCCGACCTCACCCTTACCAAGGGTGCGCTCTACCAACTGAGCTATATCAGCAACACAAGAACTGGAGCGGGCAGCGGGAATCGAACCCGCATCATCAGCTTGGAAGGCTGAGGTAATAGCCATTATACGATGCCCGCATAAAAATCTGTTCTTAAACTACCTCTAACCGTCAAGAATAAAGTGGTGGAGGGAGCTGGATTCGAACCAGCGAAGGCTGAGCCGTCAGATTTACAGTCTGATCCCTTTGGCCGCTCGGGAACCCCTCCACGATAATTCTCTACTAATTCACTTCCGGTAAAAGGAAAGTGGTGCCGACTAACCGAGTCGAACGGTTGACCTACTGATTACAAGTCAGTTGCTCTACCAGCTGAGCTAAGTCGGCACTGCTTTAGTACGGGGCGAGATATTAGAGTAAGGTTTATTGGGATGCAACTATAAAATTAAAAAAAGTGTAAATTTTTAGTTTAAATGCTCAATATTCACGCGAAAACACGTTTTTTGAACTTTTTTATGTTGTTTTGTTTAGCTGATGCCAGTAATTTAATCCTTTCATTACGAGTAATGAATCAAAAATACTTCCTGCAAATTGCTGTTGTAAAAGTAAGCCATAGCCACCAGCAAAAATTATTTGTACTTTTTGCCCTGTTTTTTTATTCCGTTAAGTGCAACTTAGCTTGCTCAATTGCTCCAATGGTTGCGACTAAAGCACCGTTTTTTAAACCATTAGGCGTATTTTTACCCAGTTCATTGGTGAATGGAGTTTTACCGTCATCAAAAACACGTTGAGTATTTTGTGTAAGTGATGAGGTCATTAAATCAAGCCCGGGTAAAATCCAGCCTCCTAAATGTAACCCTTCACTATTGAGCACATCAATTGTTGTCGCAGTACCCGCGTCAACAACAATGCATGCTGTGTTTGGATATAACGTAAATCCAGCAATAAGCGCAAGCCACCGGTCTATGCCTAAGTTAGCTACATGCTCGTAAGCGCATACAAGATTTCCAAGCGTTTTGGTTACCTTGGCTTCAAAACAAATAATATTATTGCTAGCCGCTTGCGCGAGAATATCGTTTAGTAAATCACTGCGCCCTACACATGCATAAATCACTTCGGTTATTTGTAACCAAGGCAGGTTATTTATATCTGCCGGTTGTGCTTGCTCGTTATGCCACAACACAGCTTTTAATGATGTATTTCCTACATCGATCAATAATCTCATAATTGCGCCTTTCTAAGGGAAACTTCCCCACCGTAATAACTTTTTACTTCCCCGTCTTGGCGAATTCGTATTCCACCTTGTGGGTCAATTCCTTCACATATTCCACGCCAGCTTCTGTGCCCTGTGTTTAGTTCAACATATTCACCAGCAAACGCATTGAGCGAATTCCATTGCTCATACATTCCTTGCAAGCCCGTTTGACGATACTGCGACAAACGCTGCTCTAAATAATAAGTAAGTGATGCCACCAGTGAATTTTTATCAAGTTGTTGAGTATGTTGACTTAGGTCGGTCCATGCTTGATCTATATTTTTACTAAAACTTTCTGGCATTTGTAAATTAATACCGATACCAATCACTAACTGACAAGGTCCTTGCGGTTGTCCATCTAATTCAACCAATACACCTGCAAGTTTTTGCTTATTTATATAAATATCGTTAGGCCACTTAAGTTCTACGTCAACTTGGTATAACGCTTTAATAGCATCATAAACAGCAAGACCTACTGCAATTGATACGCCCATTGCAGCTTGTAAGCCGTCATCTAAACGCCAAAAGTAACTGTAATACAAATTAGCGCCGAATGGGGATTGCCAAACACGGCCGCGTCGGCCGCGTCCTGCTTGCTGCATTTCAGCAACAATAACAGTGCCAGACTCAAGCGTTGTTTTGGCCTGTATACGGCGCATAAGCTCGCTGTTAGTCGAATCAATAATAGGGTGTACTTCTACATCGGCAGTATTTGCACCTAGCGCTTTGTAGTGCTGATCAATTTGCGTTTTATTTAAAAGGCCCACCTGACTATTCAAACAATAGCCTTTACCAGTCACTTTAAAAATATCCAAGCCCATTTCTTGTAACGTTTTAATATGTTTACTTACTGCAGCTCGGCTAATGCCAAGCTGTTCACCCAGCGCTTGGCCAGATACAAAAACACCTTGCTTTAAAGCATTTAAAATAGCGAGTTTGTTTCCATCAGGTGCTTTCATTACTTAGGCTCCGCGTTAATATGGCATTCGCTGCGTGCATCCATTAAACGTACTTCGTGCTCTAACATAATGTTGTAACGCGTATAAACCACTTGCTGAATGTGTTTAATTATTTTTATTAGGTCGCTGCCTTCACTATTTCCGTGATTAACAAGTACTAGTGCTTGTTGTTGATGCACTTCAATACCTGCCTCGCGGTGCCCTTTTAAACCACTTTGATCGATTAGCCAACCTGCCGCGACCTTGTGATGACTTTGCCCATATTCGTAATGAGGTAAATCAGCAAATTGCTTTAATAGCTCAGCTAACTGCTGGTTGGTTATTATAGGGTTTTTAAAAAAGCTACCCGCATTGGCAAGTGTATATGGGTTAGGTAATTTGCTATTGCGAGTTTGTATTACTTGATCGAACACAGCCTGCGGCGTAACAACCTTAAGTTGCTGCAAAGGGCCATAACTCAATACTGGTTGCCATTTTTTTGGGAGCGCTAAATGTACCTGCGTGATCACCGCTTTATTTTTAAGGGCATGTTTAAATATTGAGTCTCTGTAAGCAAATTCACATTGTTCGTTATTTAATAAATGCATAGTGTTAGTGGTTATATCAAAGTACTCTACCAACTCAACAAATTTAGCTATTTCAACGCCATAAGCACCAATATTTTGTACCGGCGATGCGCCAACGGTGCCCGGTATAAGTGCTAGATTTTCAAGCCCGGGTATATTTTTCTCTAATAAATAGCTAACTAGTTGATGCCAGTTTTCGCCTGCGGCAATACTTATTAGTGTGTCGCTCTCACGATCGGTAATTTTAATTCCTTTTAAGGCTATCTTTATAACCGTACCCATGTAGTCATTTAAAAATACGGTATTACTGCCCTCGCCTAGCAAACAAAACGGCGCGCTAAAACTTTGCGTTTTAAGTTGTTCAAGCTGAGTAATTTCAACAAAATTTTGGCATTGGCTGTTTAATGCGAATGTATGTAAGGAGTGTAATGAATGCGCCACAAAGCTCTCTAAAAATACCGGTAACTAATCGCAATAGTTTACCTCATCGTCGCAAATGTGGCACTAGATTGTAAAAATCACTCAACCCGCCGTGTCAATCGTGATATAAAACCTGCACTTTTTATTTGTGTTCAGAGTAATGATGAAAATTAAACCTCTTTTTTTAAGCCTCGCTATGGCGGGTATGTGTTCGCAAGCAATGGCTAATGCGATTGACCAAAACTCGTATGCTAACCTTGATGATGTTGTTACTACTCACTTAAACCTTGATTTAGATGTCGACTTTGCCGACAAGCAGTTAGAAGGTTTTGTAGAGCATACTCTTCAGTGGAACAACAGCAAAAGTAGAACTCTCGTACTTGATACCCGCGACTTAGACATTGATAAAGTAATGTACAAAGATCAAAGCGGTAACTGGAAAAAAGCGACTTTTGATTTAGCTAAGCGAGATGACGTTAAAGGCTCAAAGCTTACTATTGTGTTTAAAAACCAAGCTGAAGTAGTTCGTATTTACTACAACAGTCGCCCAGAAGCTTCAGGCCTGCAATGGTTAACACCAGAGCAAACGGCAAGTAAAACGTATCCATTTATGTACAGCCAATCGCAAGCAATTCATGCCCGTAGTTGGATCCCAGTGCAAGATACACCCGCAATGCGTGTAACTTACTCTGCACGAATTCATACACCAAAAGATATACGTGCTGTAATGAGTGCCGATAACAAAGATGCGCTTTATAAAGATGGCGACTACATTTTTGATATGCCACAAGCAATTTCACCTTACCTAATTGCTATTGGCGCAGGTAACTTAGAATTTAAAGCCATGTCGCGCCAAACAGGTATTTTTGCTGAGCCGACAATTTTAGATGCCTCAGTTGCTGAATTTGACGACACCCAAGCCATGATTGATAAAACAAACGCGATGTATGGCGAATATGCATGGGGTCGCTACGACTTATTAATGCTACCGCCAAGTTTTCCGTTTGGTGGCATGGAAAACCCACGCTTATCATTTATTACTCCAACTGTTGTTGCAGGCGATAAAAGCTTAGTTAACCTTATTGCTCACGAGCTAGCTCATTCTTGGTCAGGTAACTTAGTAACTAACGCAACGTGGGAAGATTTATGGTTAAACGAAGGTTTTACCTCGTACGTTGAAAACCGCATTATGGAAGAAGTATTTGGCCGTGACCGTGCAGTTATGGAACAAGCACTTGATTCAGCGTCTTTACGCGCACAACTTAAAACAATTGATGCACCAGATACCCGCCTTAATTTAAAACTTAACGGCCGCGACCCAGACGATGCATTCAGTTCAGTGCCTTACACTAAAGGTCAATTATTTTTAATTTACCTAGAAAACAAATATGGTCGCGATAAGTTTGACCCGTTTGTAAAAGCGTACTTTAAAGAGTTTTCGTTTAAATCACTTACTACCGCGCAATTTGTTACTTACTTAAAAGCTAACTTAATTGAAAAATACCCAGGCGTTGTAAGCATGGATAAAGTAAACGAATGGATTTTTGAACCAGGTTTGCCTAGTGATGCGCCAAACCCTACTTCTGATGCGTTTGATAAGGTAGATACTGCAACAGCAGCATGGCTAAAAGGCGACACAACTGCAGCTCAACTGCCAACAGCTGATTGGTCTGTGCATGAGTGGCTACACTTTTTAAATAACTTACCACGCGATTTAAGCATAGAGAAAATGAGCGAGCTTGATAGTGAATTTAACCTAACGCAATCAACTAATGCTGAACGTGCATTTGCTTGGTTTATGCTAGCAGTAGGAAATGGTTATCAACCAATTTACCCTGCACTTAATAAGCACTTATCAGGTATTGGCCGTCGTAAGTTAATTGTGCCGTTATATAAATCACTTATCACTAACGGTAAAAAAGACTGGGCACAAAGCGTGTACTTAAAAGCACGTCCTGGGTATCACCCTCTTGCACAAGGTACTATTGACGCATTATTTGAATAAATAGCGTTAACTAGAAACTAAAAAGGGCCAAATTTGGCCCTTTTTAGTTTCTGTTATTTTGTCACTTTTTCTAAAAAAGCTTTACGCTCTACAGTTGTGGCTTGTTGCCACCAAAAATCAAGCATATTCGCTGCGCTTGGCATCCCCTGACTATTAACAGGCCCTAGTGGCTTATTTGATTTTTGAGAAACAACAGCCGAACTTACCATTGGTTTCATCGGCTTTACTTTTTCCATTTGATTATTGGAAATAACAGTTAAGGGTTCAGGCAATGAACTGCCTTTGGCTTGTAAACTCACTTCTGGTACTTCTGCAAATAGTTTCGCCGACACGGCGTTATCTGCCCGATTAAACACCAAAGTGTAATTTTTCCCAGCTTCAACGGTAACATCTACCCAAAACGGTTCTGACTCAATCACTTCATGATCGTCAAAGCCTTGTTCATATAAGTCGGTATATTTTAATTTTAGCTGATAAGTACCCGGCGCAAGCTCTAAATCATCAACCCGACTAAATAAAGAGCTTTCTATAACACGCTCTCCCACTTGTAATGGCACAAACTCTTCAGGGAAGTGAATATTTTCTGCCATACTCGATACACTAAATAACAGCACTGCCGCACTGCCCATTAATACTGATTTACGCATATTTACTCCTTTAGTTATTTTCAGTTTGACACTGCTATGAAATTTTGTCATTAGTGAGCCTAAATTTCATAATATTTAATTAGGGACATACCATGAGTCAAAATACAATTTTTACAAAAATAATTAATCGTGAAATTCCAGCAGACATTATTTATGAAGATGATGATACCCTTGCATTTAAAGATATAAATCCTCAAGCCCCATTCCATGTATTGATTATCCCAAAAAAAGCAATTGCCACTATCAATGATATAAATGATGAAAATTCATACTTAATTGGCAATTTATATACCGTAGCAGCAAAGTTAGCTAAACAACATAATTTTGCAGACAACGGCTATCGAGTAGTAATGAACTGTAACGAGCATGGTGGGCAAACTGTATACCATATACACTTACATATGCTTGCAGGGAAAGAGATGGGCTGGCCTCCGTATCAAGATGTTAAAAAGAGTTTTATTTAAATAATGACTTTTATTGTACTCTTTTAATATACGTTAAGTGCTAAATGTTAATATTTCTCACGTTTAACAAACGAAAAACAATTACTTATTTGCAACATTTTATGTTTAAATAATCGTAAAATCGTACTTGTTTTCAAGTAAAATAGCGACTTTCTAATACAAAAGGTGTGGAAGTCGTGATAAACTTAATCAGTCAGCTTTATAAAAGAGTATAAAAATATGAGCAGTTCTGCCTTTTTGTTATTAGATCAAGAGCCAATTAATACTATTGGCATTAACGTTTTAGAACCTTTGTTAAAAACGCAAGGCCTTGACGTAACCACAGGTACAAACATTTTAGATATACCTGAAGGGACTCGATTACTGTTTATTGAAACATCAAGTAAAGATGCATGGGGAAAGCTAAAAGAACAATTAGTAAACCTACGCGTTAAATGCGATATCATATTATTTAACCTAGACGAAAATCCAGAACTAGCTAACCGTGCATTATTAAGCGGTATTCGTGGTGTGTTTTATACGACTGATAACGCCGATGTATTAATGAAAGGTATTCGTTTATTAATGGAAGATCAGCTTTGGTATCGCCGTGACATAATGTGTAACGCATTAAACCGTATGCTGCAGTTTAATAAAGATGCACTTCATAAGCTAACTGAAGGTGATATAGAACCAGTTAAATTAACTAAACGAGAAAAAGCAATTATCTCGTTAATGAGTAATGGTTCTAAAAATAAAGAAATTGCTGAAGAATTAAGTATTAGTCCGCACACTGTAAAAACTCATCTATACAGTGCATTTAGAAAAACTAAATGTCGTAATCGCATTGAGCTATTGTCTTGGGCGCAGCAAAATATACCAGACGAAATTCGTTAAATACGCATTTCGTTTAAATATAAAAACAGACACTTAGGTGTCTGTTTTTATATTTACTACCCACTTGTTAAAACATCACTTGGCTGGAAACTAAATGCTCGACTCTTTCACTCTTTACTTTGCCAGCATAGCCATAGTGGTTGTAATGACCTTGCTTAATTTTTTAACATGGCGAACAAACAAGCAAACTCCGGGTACGCTGCTTTATATTTTTTACCCTATTTTATTACTGGGTTCTGTTATTGGTTTTACCCTTGTTGGTAATACACATAATTTAGTTATTATTAGCATTGCCAGTAGCATGATGTTTGCAGCTTCAATTGTGCATTGCCTATCACTCAGCCAATTTTTAAATTATCACGGTATTGGCTTCAAATTAATCTGCTCATTTACTGCTTTTAGCGCTGTAATGCTCGGTTATTACACCTTTTATGATCCCTCTTTACACGAACGAGTTATTGCATCTGATATACAACATATAGCTGAAGCTATATTTTTATTATTTATATTTATCAAACATGCCCGTGCGCCCTATCCTAATGGCAGTATTGTATACATTATTATATTGACTCTCGTTGCTTTTAGTTTTATTGGCCGCTCGTTATTTATGAACGATATTGAACAAAGTAATCTATTAATTAATGGCTGGTTTAGCTCACTATTATTTTTAAATGGCGTCATTGCACCCATGTTCTATGCTGCAGGCATGGCCTTATTGTGTAATGAACGCAGAGAGCAGCATCTCAATAAACTAGCCGATAAAGCGCAAAAAGACTTAGAAATACGCGGACTATTTCTCTCAACTATTAGCCACGAAATACGCACCCCACTGAATGGCATTTTAGGCAGCGCTCAGCTTGTCATGAACCAAACAAGTGATACTCGTAATAAAGCTTATTGCGAGGCAATTATAAACTCCGCCGAATCACTCAATTTACTCGTAGATAAAGTACTTGATTACGCAAGCCTAGATCAAAGTGATGAAGCACTTTATGAAGAAGATATAGAATTTAAAACATGGCTCAATAATTTATGTCTATTACTGAGCCCACTTGCCGAGCAAAAACATCTTAAATTTGAGCTTGTGTGCAATATTCCAGAGCAAGCTTGTTATTACTGCGACCAACAAAAACTTAGGCAAATTATTATTAACTTAGTGGGTAATGCCATTAAATTTACCGACCACGGTGTTGTGAAAATTCAAGTTGATTTAATTTTAGAGAAACAACTTGAACACACCATAAAAATAAGTGTGAAGGACTCTGGCCCAGGCATAGAAAACGACGAGATAGCTTACTTAACAGAACCTTATGTACAAAGTAGCGCAGGTAAAGAAAAAGGTGGAACCGGCCTAGGTTTAGCCATTACCAGCCGTTTGCTTGAAAAGCTTAGTAGCCGACTCGAAATTGCAAGCCAACTCGGTACAGGCAGTGTATTTAGCTTTATCGTTACTTTTACTTTGGGCGAACTAAGTTTAGTAGAGCAGCGACACCAGACTAAAGATTACCTAACAGGCCTTGATGTATTATTGGTTGAAGATTTAGATTTGAACCAAAAAATTGCTATCGAATTTATGGCCGACGATGAGCACAAAATTAAGCTCGCAAAAGATGGGAAAAGCGCTATTGAGCTTATGCAAAAACATCACTTTGATGTAGTGTTACTTGATATGAACTTACCTGACTTAACAGGCCAAGAAGTACTTAAACGCCTAAAGCACATAGATCATAAGAATCAACGAACTCCTGTGCTCGCTTTTACTGCAAGCCTTAGCCCCGACGAAGTAAAAGAATATTTAGAATTAGGAATAAAAGATATTGTTGGCAAGCCTATTAAACACCAAAAGCTTCGCCAAGCACTTAGCGACTCTCAATCAAATCAAACGGCTAATATTACTGTAGAACTTATTGACACTTTGTACGACGAAACCGCAGCAGAGACACTAACCACTTCGTTTAGTGAAGATGAAGTATCGTCTATTTATAACGAATTTGTACTTTCAGCACGAAATAAACTCATTCGTTGCCAAGAGCTTACTACTCAGCATCCAGAGCAATGTATTAAGCTTTTACATCGCCAGGCAAGCACAGCCTTACAGTTAGGTTTTAATCGTTATGGTATAGCGCTAAAAAAAATAGAGCGCCGCTTACTCGATAAAAAACCACACAACAACATGCTTGATGAAGCGTTAGATCTGTGGCAACAAAGCTTAGAGCAATATTTAAAGTTTGTGCGCGGGCAGTTAGAGTGAAATTAAAAAAGCGTTAAGGTTTTTTAAATTTCACTTTAAGTTAATCAAATCTTGCTACCTCTTCAAAGTTAAGACCTGTGAAACCATGTGCTTGCAAGGCACAAAAGAGGTTTAAAGAAACATCTTTATCATTTTTACGAGAATCAAAAATATATGTACCTTCAAATCGATCTTCTGGCATTTTAAATATACAGCTATGCTTAGGTAATTTTTCTTTTTTGAATATCGCTTTTTGTAATCCAATATTTAAGCTTGGCAGCATAAAAGTACTCATTTCAACATCTAAGATGCCCTCTATTTTTCGAGTGACATTATAAAAGTACCAGTTGTCATCACCTACATAGAAAGGCAATAACTCTCCCGAATCTTCAAAAATCTCCGCCAATTCATTTGCTACATGATCCCTTATAGCAAGACCCTGTAAATTTATTGCTGCCATATCACCTATAGGAGTCTTTTTTTCTTGATTATAATGCGCACTAAAATTTATTAATGTCGACTCTTTTGATGAACCATCAGGCTTCCATAGGTCAGGTTCACATAAAGCTTCGCTATCAGGAAATATGACTCTGTAATGATTAACATCCGGCGTTATTTTATAAATTACTTTACTCATTAGTACCCATAAACTCCATTCTGTAACGATATAGCGATTGCTTGTAATATCGCGGCACACTCGCTACGTGTATTTGCTAACGATAGTTGATTAGTAATATTTAGGTAATATAACTCTGTATGAATTTTTGCATGATTAGAAGCTTCAGGCATAGCAGGGTGTGGAACGTAATTTTCATTCTTAGGTAAAAAAACACCATTACTTGGATCATCTATTCGGATTTTAAATTTTGCAAGTATCTTTCTGGCAGCCCGAGCCAATTCATGAGTTCCAGAGACAATAGCATGGGTGGCCGTATTAGGTGGTTTTTTCCCAGCTCCTGTTGCAGACATATATCGTGTCATTCGCTGCGGCCGATGTTTTTCTACTAAAAGAGCCTCAGCCGTTGTATTGTTTGCCATTTCTGCATAACGTGAATATGCTAACAAACCAAATTTAACACTTCTAGTCGCTATTTTATTATAAAGACGCGCAGCATGTTGAGCAACCTCAGCTTCAGTAAGCCTACGTTCGGTCTCTTTTAAAGTTTTATCTAACTCATTTGAAATAAGATTTTCAGAATCTCTGAAACTTATAAATCACACCTGATTCACGAATACTATCACGTAACCCTTTCAGGAGTTCAGCAGGCTCGATCTGAATAGCTGTCGGCAAAGGTTTATCCATATAATTATTCATTAAACGTCCCTATAATTAAAACTACCGGCATAGTATTTCAAATTAATTTTTATTTCAATCAGTAGCTTTGTTACTCTAAATATGACTACATCATTAAGCAACCACTGTATTTAAATGCCTATCTTCCATATTTATCATCAAATCGCTCTATATCGCTTTCATTAAGTACAGCACCGGTTTGCACTTCAATGACTATTAACGGCTCTTTTTGATTATTAGCCAAGCTATGAATTTTTTTGCGGCGATATAACACGATTGAACTTGCATTAGCGTATGCGCTTGCTCATTAATACATACATCTACAATACCCGAAACCCAATGTTCAGGGCGATGCTGATGGCGCTGCGTCGAAAGCTTAGCACCACTGTTAACAGTAATTTTCTTAACTTTAAAGCCAGTGCCTTTAACCAAAGTACGGTAATTTCCCCATGGGCAAAAAACCACTTGATGATGGTTAAGTTTATCGGTCTGTGTTGTAGCAATTTGCCTAAGTAACAAAGGCAGAGAATCTAGCTAATTTTGGCTTGCAATTAACGTGGCATCATGGGTATGAATAATCGCTAAGTCACTTACTCCAAGCGTGGCAATAGTGTGTTCAGCCTCGTTAATAACTAAGTTATTAGTACTTTTTTTAGCCACATAATTAGCATTTAAACTATTACCGTTTTCATCTTTTTTTGTAAGTGCATCAAGGGATGAAAAACTACCTACATCACTCCATTTTAAATCAACAGACATAACAACTACGTTATTACTGCGCTCTAAAATGGTGTAATCAATTGAATCGCTTGGGCAGTGTTCAAGCGCACTGCTGCTTGGGCGGGTAAACCCTAAATCTTTAGTAAATAGTGCTACAGCGACACTCATTGCTATTTTTGGCGCAAACCGTTCCAGCAATAGCCGCGCCTTGTTTTATATAGCCATAGCCATAGCCATAGCCAGTATATGCCTCTATAGGCGTAAGAGAAAACGTCACTAACTTACCTTGCTCGGCAAGATTTACAGCTCCAGGGAGCTTAGTCGTTGATATATCAAGTTTTTTAATACATAGTGGGCGGCTAATGCGATGGCTGGAGCGGTATTTTTACCTTTGGGTTCGAGTAATAATGCAGTAGGAATTGAGCTTTCAGCCTGCTCGGCGGCAATAAATCGGTGCTGCTCATTACACACTAAAATAGCATTATCAAACAACTCATTAGAAACACGCGCCAATGTACTTTGCAGCAATGACGTGTTTTCATTTAGTAGTGGTAAAAATTGTTTAGGCATTGCTTGGCGAGAAAGCGGCCACAAGCGAGAGCCTATGCCACCAGCTAAAATTACAGGAGTGATTAAAGTGTTCATGATGTATATTAGCCGCCAACAAAAATATCAGCGACTATTTTAACACTTTATTGGCTCTGCGCTAAATTAACGTGTCTATATTAATGTAAAAGGGTCTGCATCTAAATAGGCAGGAAACGCTGCTTTAAACTCATCCAGTGGTGCTTTTTCAAGTGTTATAGTAACTAGTTGCTCGGTGTCATCTTGCGCTTTAGTTAATGCATCGCCTTTAAAGTCGTATACTGCAGTACCGCCATTGTGCGCCACGCCATTACCGTCGTCACCCACTCGATTAACGCCTACTACGTAACACAGGTTTTCCATTGCGCGCGCCATAAGTAACGTATCCCAAATATGGCGGCGCACAGCTGGCCAATTTGCTACGTTTATCATTACATCGTAGTCGTTATTATTACGTTGAAATACCGGAAAGCGCAGGTCGTAACATACTTGCGGTAATAGTTTAAAACCGTTGATTTCAAAAACTTTACGCACTTGCCCTGCTACAACGTAATCGCCCTCGCTGCCTAAGCGAAATAAATGGCGTTTATCGTAATAACTCACCTCACCATCGGGTTTTACCCAATAAAACCGATTCGCTTTTTTATCGCCTTGTGCAACAAGTACCGAACCTGCAATAACCGCACTATGTTTATGAGCCTGCGCCTTTAACCACGTCAGTACTTTACCGTTTTCAGGCTCTGCACAATCTAAATTGATAGCAAAGCCAGTCGAGAATGTTTCGGGCAGTAAAATAAGATCGGGCTGATGCGTAATTGCTTCAAGCTGTTTATTAAACATGGCTAAATTAGCATCTTTATCAAGCCAATAAAGCGAGCTTTGCAATGCTGTAATGGTTAAAGTTGACATAATATTTGCGCAGCCTCTATGAGAGTGTTGTCGTTTTTAGCAAAGCATAAACGAATTACTTTGTCGGTTGGTGGATTTTGATAAAAAACACTTAACGGAATAGCCGCAACACCTGCTTGCTCAACTAACCAATGGCAAAATTCAACATCGTTTAAATCCGATACATCACTGTAATCTAATAATAAAAAGTAAGTGCCTTGGCTAGGTAAAATTTTAAAACGACTATTACTTAAATGGCTCGCTAATAAGTCGCGTTTTTGCTGATAAAACCCGCTTAGCTCATCTATATGCTCACCTTGCTGCTCGAGCATATCGGCAAGCGCATGCTGTGCGGGGGTAAAACTTGAAAACGTAACGTACTGATGAATTTTTCTAAATTCGACAGCTAAATCTGCAGGTGCAATACAGTAACCCATTTTCCAGCCCGTGCTGTGAAACGTTTTACCAAAACTCGATACAACAAAGCTTTTGGTAAATAATTCATCATCGCGTAATACACTTAAATGCGGTTGTTCATCAAACGTAATGTGCTCATATACCTCATCGCTTATTACATATAAACGGTGAGTACTAACTAACTCTTTAAGCTCTTTTATATCTTGTGGCTGTAATATTTTACCGCTTGGGTTATGAGGCGTATTTATAATAATTACACGGGTATTTTTAGTAATTGCTTGGCTTACTACTTGCCAATCAATGGTGTAATTTGGCGCACTTAAGGCAATGTGTACCGACTTTCCACCAGCGAGTTTAATTGCCGGTTGGTAAGAGTCATATGCAGGGTCAAATACAATCACTTCATCACTGGGGCGCACAATTGTTTGAATAGCCACAAACAATGCCTCTGTTGCACCCGAAGTAACAGTCACTTGATCAGCTGCGTTTATATCAGCTGTATATTTGCGCTTTGCTAAATCAGCAATTTGTTGCTGTAATCTTGGTACACCACTTGAAGGTGAATATTGATTAACGCCCTGCTGCACATAATAATTTAACTGCGTTTTTAAAAGATCAGGAGCATCAAACTCAGGAAAGCCTTGAGAGAGATTAATTGCCGAAAACTCATTAGCCAATCCGCTCATTTGGCTAAATATACTAACGCCTAAATTTGGTAATTTACTTTCAAACACGAGATGCCCTTAATGATGGTTTTGCGCTTAAAGCGATGCTATCATTGCTTAAAACAGAAGTATAGCCGTCTAAAAACAATTAACTTTACGCTCATTAGTGAGGAATGTATGCAAAACAATACCGCTATTTCACAACTTATTGAAGCCGGAAAATGGGTTAGCCAAAAAGGCTGGGTACCCGCAACAGGCGGAAACTTTTCAGCTCGTACTAGCACTGGCTTTGTTGTTACAGCAAGTGGGCACGATAAAGGCTCACTGACGCAAGCGCATTTTTTGCAATTAGATCACCAAGGCGAGCGCCTAGCAGGAGCTGTAAAACCATCGGCAGAAACACAATTACACCTAAGTTTGTATCAGCTTATACCTGATGCACAGTGTGTTTTACATACTCACTCTGTAGCCGCTACCGTACTGTCGCAAATTACCCAAGAGCATCAGCTTGATTTAACAGGCTATGAAATGCAAAAAGCACTGAGCGGCTTTACTTCGCACTTAGAAACGCTGAGCATTCCTATTTTCGATAACGATCAAGATATTGACCGATTAAGCCTGCTGGTCAGTGACCATCATTTACATACGCCTATAGAGCACGGCGTACTGATACGTGGTCATGGTTTATATGCAGTAGGACGTAATATTGATGAAGTTCGTCGCCACTTAGAAGCCTTAGAGTTTTTATTTAGCTGCGAACTAGAGCGCCTAAAAATAATAGGCATTCAAGCGGGAGTAACTAAATGATTAAAGCCATTTTAACCGATATCGAAGGTACAATAACCCGTATCTCGTTTGTTAAAGAGGTGTTGTTTCCTTACGCAGCAAAACAGTTACCTACCTTTGTACGTGCCAATGCTAATAAGCCCGATGTAGCTGAGCAAATTAGTGCCGTAAAAGCCCTTATCGAAAAGCCAAACGCCGATATAGAAGAAGTCATTAGCGCCTTACTTATCTGGATTGATGAAGATAAAAAAATCACTCCACTTAAGCAGTTACAAGGCTTAATTTGGCAAACAGGGTATGAACACGGCGATTTTAAGGGTCATTTATACCCAGATGCATTTGATTTTTTACAAGCTCAACACAACAACGATATTACTTTGTATGTGTACTCATCTGGTTCGGTAAAAGCGCAGCTGTTGCTTTTTAAATACAGTGATTATGGCGACATTCGCAGCTTTTTTTCTGACTTTTTTGACACCAAAGTTGGCGCAAAGCAAGAACGAACTGCCTATAACACCATTGTTGAACTGTTACCGTTTCAGGCAGAAGAAATACTCTTTTTAAGTGATGTAACCGGTGAGCTTGACGCCGCGCAGGCTGTGGGTTTAAAAACACTACATTTAATTCGTGATGGGCAAGCAAGCACTAAAGCACACCCTTATATTAATGACTTTAGTCAATTTAAATTGGAGCAATTAGTATGAGCCAATTAACGGTGTATGCCGACAACAATGCAAACAAGGCACTTGTGAGCACATCAAATGCTGATGATATTACAAAGCAGCTAGCTAAAGTAAACGTACGTTTTGAACAGTGGCAAGCAAATGCAGATATTAATCAGCACACCACCCATGAGCAAATTATTAGTGCGTACAAAAGCGATATAGATCGGTTAAAAACTGAAAATGGCTATCAAACAGTAGATGTTATATCTCTAGCTAAAGGTAACCCTGGCGCATCAGAGCTGCGCAAAAAATTTTTATTTGAACATACTCATAGTGAAGACGAAGTACGTTTTTTTGTAAAAGGCCAAGGGCTATTTTGCCTGCATTTAGGCAATAAGGTTTATCAGGTACTTTGCCAACAAGGCGATTTAATTTCAGTGCCTGAACTTACCCCGCATTGGTTTGATATGGGAAGCGATCCTGAGTTTACTGCCATTCGCTTATTTAACAATACAGAGGGCTGGGTAGCAAAAAGCACTGACTCGTCTATTGCAGAGCAATTTCCACTATTATCGTAAGTTGGTCATTCAAAACCTTGGTCCACACTAATAAACATAGCGTGGACCAAAAATACCGCGAAGTTACTTAAGCTTTATGAGACCGCCATTTTCTACCTGACTTTGGTTATAAACCCCCGTGTCTAACACCCACCCTGTAACCAGTTTTGCCGGTGTTATATCAAATGCAGGGTTATATACATTGGCATTAGTGGGTGCCCACAAAGCCTCACCAAAGCTACCGCTAACTCCGCGCACTTCTTGAGGATTACGTTGCTCTATTTCTATATCATCACCACACGCGGTGTTGGTATCAAGCGTAGTAATAGGCGCAACTACATAAAATGGAATGTTATGAAAATACGCAAGTACGGCTAAATTATAGGTACCCACTTTATTAGCAAAATCACCATTGGCAGCAATACGATCAGCTCCTACTACTATTTTATCCACCTTACCTGCAGCCATTAAACTTGCCGCCATATTATCGCAAATTAATGTGTACGGTATTTCCCAGCGCTCAAGCTCAAAGGCCGTTAAGCGGCCGCCTTGTAATAATGGTCGTGTTTCATCAACCCACACATGTACGTTGCCATGTTTTTGCTGCGCTTTGTAAATAACACCTAGTGCAGTACCAATACCAGCGGTTGCAAGAGCCCCTGTATTACAATGAGTTAATATGTTGTCGCCACTACTTATAAGCTCGGCACCACGATTTGCCATTCGTTCACACAGCTCAATATCTTCAATAAACAACCGCTCAGCAGTACTAACAATACCGGCAACATAATCGCTTTGCGTTAAAGCTTTTCGCAATGCCGCCATACAATGCATTAAATTAACCGCCGTTGGACGAGTGGCTTCTAGTTCATTGATTGCTTTTTCAAGCTCACTTTTCACGACCCCTTGCTCAGCTAAATACGCCACTAACAAGCTCGCGCTTAAACCAATAAGTGGAGCTCCACGTACTTTTAAATTAATGATCAGCTCTTTCATGGTTTCTACATCATGGCATTGATGCCATACCTGCTGGTGAGGTAGTAAATATTGGTCGAGCACACTAAGCGACCCGTTTTCATATTTTAAACTGCTTGCGATTAAATTTTGCATAATGCTTAAGGTATTAAAAATGCGTAACGTTATTTTACACCACTTTGAATAACTCTCAAGTTAGACTTGTAGACATCTAAACATTTAAAGGTATAGAATGCTTAAAAGCTGATTTTTGAGATTTAAACCATGACTAACTATGTTGCTTTTAATGCACAGCGCGCTATCGATTACGTATCCACATTAATTGAATCTAAACAATGTAATTTTTTTGATTCCGGACAAACCTTATCTGCGTATGAGTTTGGTGATGGCAATCTTAATTTAGTGTTTAGAATTACTGATGAGCAAAACAATAGTGTTATTTTAAAGCAAGCTCTGCCTTACGCGCGTTGCGTGGGTGAGTCGTGGCCATTAACACTTGATAGAGCCCGTATAGAAGCACAAGTTTTACTTAACCATGGTGCTATTTGCCCTACTTATACTGCTAATGTTTTACATTATAGTGAAATACAAGCCCTTACTATTTTAGAAGATTTAGGTAATTTACAAATACTGCGAACTGCACAAAATAATGCTGAGCAATTTCCTAAATTAGCGCAGCACGTAGCTACCTACTTAAGCCATACTGGTTTTTATAATTCAGATTTTTACTTAACCGCGCAAACTAAAAAAGCGCTCGTTAGCCAATTTACTAACCCTGAGCTTTGCCAAATCACTGAAGACTTATTTTTTAGCGATCCGTACATTGGGCACGAACGCAATAACTACCCAGAGCAACTACAAAGCGAAGTTGATGCAATACAAAAAAACAGCGCATTAAAGTTAGAAATAGCAAAATTAAAAGCTAATTTTTTATCTAACCCGCAAACATTACTCCATGGTGATATGCATAGCGGCAGTATTTTTGTTGATTGTAATAATACAAAGATGATCGATCCTGAGTTTGGTTTTTTTGGTCCTGCTGGGTTCGATATTGGCTCTTTTATTGGTAATTTACTTTTAAATTACTGCGCACAAGCAGGTCATATTGAAGATTTTTTGGCTCGTCGCAATTACCAAACACATTTACTTAGCTGTATCGTAGACACCTATAGTTTATTTGAGCAGCAATGGCTTGAATTAATACGCACTAAAACAACGGATGAATCACTAGTGCCAGTAGGCTATGCGCAATACTTTATGAAAAACGTATTGCAAGATGCTGTTGGTTACTGTGGTGCTGAGTTAATTAGGCGTACTATTGGGCTTGCGCACGTAAGCGATATAGATAGTATTAGTGATGACAATGCGCGCCTTACAGTGCAAAAACAAACATTAGCACTAGGCGAGCAACTTATTTTAAATGCAAAAGCATGCAACAACAAAGAAGCATTCTTTAGTTTATTAATAAGCCAATTAAACTAACAAGCATTAAAAAAGGCGCTATTAGCGCCTTCTAGTTAGTTAAAACTTACTTGTAGTTTTCGTAAATTTTATCAAGCGGTTCCGAAAGCCCACTTTCTTGCACTATACGTACATGCTCACGTTTTAATTCGCGTGCACTAGTCACACCACAAGAGTGAGCTATTAGCCCAGCTCCATAATGAATGTATTTATTATAGTTAGCTACTCGCTGCGCTTTATCAGCTACATTTAAGCCGCGTTGCAAACGCTCGTTATGCGTAGTGATCCCGGTTGGACAAGTATCTTTATTACATTGCATTGCTTGAATACAGCCCAGTGCAAACATATGACCACGAGCCGATACAACAAAATCAGCACCGAGCGCCAATGCCCAAGCAACCTTTGAAGGAACAATTAATTTACCAGAAGCGATTATTTTAATACGATCTCGAAGCCCATGTTTTTCAAGCATATTAACTACAAGCGGTAAACTTTCGCGCAGTGGTAAACCCACCGAATCCATAAGCGGTTGCGGTGCTGCGCCCGTACCACCATCAGCACTATCTATGGTAATAAAGTCAGGTGCAGACTCGATACCGCGGTGATTTATTTCAGCGAACAACGTTTCTAACCATCCGTACGCACCAATAACAGCTTTAAACCCTGTAGGCTTACCTGTCGCGTTACGTACTGTGGCAATCATATCAAGAATATCGGCTGGATTTTTAATTTCAGGGTGACCATTGGGGCTAATCGAATCTTGCCCTTCTGGTATCCCCCTAATTTTAGCTATTTCGGCATTAACTTTGCGCCCTGGAAGCATTCCACCCTTGCCAGGCTTAGCGCCTTGGCTCATTTTTAGTTCGAACATTTTAACCTGTTCGTGAGCCGCTATTTCTTTAAGTTTTTCAGTACTTAAATTACCATGCTCGTCTCGTGCACCATATTTAGCGGTACCAATTTGAAAAACAATATCAGCCCCACCTTCTAAGTGATAAGGGCTTAATCCCCCTTCACCGGTGTTCATCCAACAACCTGCTAACTTAGCTCCTTTTGATAAAGCACGTACAGCGGGTTTTGATAACGCACCAAAGCTCATACCTGATACATTAAATAGCGAGTTGGTGGTGTAAGGTGTTTTACAGTATGGACCCAAAGTAACATTACTCGGGTCGAGCGCTTCTTCATCTAAAGTAGGAAACGCACAGTTCATAAACATAACTGTACCCGTTACTTCTAAGCTTTGCGTAGAGCCAAATGCCGCAGTACGGTCAACATCTTTTGCAGCACGATAAACCCAGCTTCGTTCAGCTCGATTAAATGGCATTTCTTCTCTATCTTGCGCAAAGAAGTACTGCCTGAAAAACTCCCCTTGGCGCTCAAAAAAATACCGAAAACGCCCTATCACGGGGTAATTTCGCCTTATAGCGTGCTTAGTTTGTGTAATATCGCGAAAATAAAAAACAATTACAGTAAGCACAACGCACCCGAGTAAAACTATAAACATACTTGCAAATATATCGATACTAAACATTATAAAATTGCTCATTTATGACCCTTGGTGATTTTTAAAATAAAACCTAATAAGTACTGACCGCTTTAATGAACTAAATGGCTCATCATAATTACTAACCTGCTTACTTAAAATAAATACAACTACTTACCAACAGAGTACTAACTTACATAGCTATAAAAACAACTCAGTACCCATTTTTAAAAATTATACTTATTTACTTTCCAGCTTAACTGATTCATTTTTTATATACATACGTACTTGTGTTTCTAGCACTGATAAAGGTACTGAACCATGGCGTAATATTTGATGATGGAATTCACGAATATCAAAATTTTTCCCAAGCGCTTGCTCTGCCTCAGCGCGTAAACGTTTAATAGTTAACTCACCAATTTTGTATGACAGTGCCTGTGCTGGCCACGATATATAACGATCGGTTTCCGTTTTAACATTATGCAGCGAAAGCGCGGTGTTTTCGCTCATAAAGTTCATAGCCCGATCTCTACTCCAGCCATACATGTGCATTCCCGTATCAACAACTAAACGTGCTGCTCGCCACATTTCATAAGTTAAGCGACCAAAACGGCTATATGGGTCTTGATAAAAGCCAGCTTCTAAGCCCAAGTATTCAGAGTAAAGCCCCCAACCTTCGCCAAATGCCGAAAGGTAAGCATCACGACGGTAGCTCGGTAGATTTTCAAGCTCGGCATTAAGTGATATTTGTAAATGATGTCCTGGTACTGCTTCGTGCAGAGTCAACGCTTCTAAAACATAGAGAGGGCGCTTGTCTAATGCGTAAGTATTCACCCAATAATAACCTGCTTCATCATCTCGATTAGAGCCAGAATAACGGCCTGTTGTGTATTTAGGAGCAATATTGGCTGGTACGGGGGCTACGCCATAAGGTTTACGTGGCAAGGTATGAAATAGCTTAGGCAGCTGTGCATCCATTTTTTTAGCAATATAAGATGCTTCTTTTAAAAGCTGCTCTGGTGTTGTGGCATAAAATTGTGGATCCGTACGTAAAAAGTGAATAAATTCGGCGAATGTGCCTTTAAAACCTACTTCAGCTATTACGTCCTCCATTTCACTGCGAATTCGAGCGACCTCTTTTAATCCAAGTTCATGAATCTCTTTAGGCGTCATGTCGGTAGTAGTGTAATACTTAGCTCTGTTTTTATAAAATGCCTCGCCATTAGGTGTATCTGATATGCCAACGCTTGTGCGTGCACTAGGTCGATACTGCTGCGTAAAAAACACTAAATAATTTTTATAAGACTGTATAACATCTTCTTTTATAATGTTTTTAGCTTTTTGTTGTAGTGCCTTAAATTCACTATCGCTCAAGCCAGCAGTATTAGTTAAAAAAGGTTTATAAAACTCAGATGTAGTTATATCGTCAACAATGTAAGCATTAATTGAATCTTCGTAACCCTCTAGCACAGCTTTAGGTTGAGTAAGGCCCGTTTCTATCCCTTTTTTCATCCAATATATGTTTTGTTCAAAAAATCGTGGAACTTGCGCCAAACGTGCAAGGTATGTATCGAAATCTTGCTGATTTTTATATTGAGAGCTATTGATGATATATGATAATCCAGAGTGAAAACCATACTCTGATGTAAGCGGCATATAATGCGCATTGAATATATACTCATCAACGCTGTTTTGTACTTGTGCTCGAATAATGCTGAAGTTTATTTGATTTTCATCACTTAATTTATCAATGCTGACGGTATCTAAATCGGCAAGTAACTGTGTTTTATTCTTATATTCTTGCGCTAAAAATTCGGGCGATAGATTTGGTAACAAGTAACCTTTAACCCCTTTTGCATTGCTATAAGGATTAATGCTTTGTCTGTAATCAACAATGCTTTTGGCTATCTGCGTAAACTGTTGATCTGCATTTTGCGTTGTTATTTGACATGCACTTAATGAGCATAAAAACATGAAACCAAGTAAAGAATGGCGCATTGGCCGTTGTAAAAAATGATTCATTGCAATTTAACTTGACGATGTAATAGATATCACAAAGCTATCGTAGGCTAAATAAATAGCAAGTAAATGAGACCAATCAACGGTTATAAACCTTACTAAAACTAAGTGTATTTCGAGAGTAAAGTATATCAACAGAAGTAAAAACAGGCTTAATTGATGAGAAAAGCAGCTATTGAGTTGTTAAAACGAAAATTTAAGTTCCGTAACTCTTTTTTTACTTTTAAATAACCGCCATAACGATTACTGTAGTAAAAAATAATAAAAGCTCGGATGCATAACCGCCTCACGGAATGAGATATTTAAATTAACTCTTATGCGTACTCAGTTGGTATTTAAAAATGATGTTCCATGATTCCATGGCAATTGCACAAGAAAAAATGACTAAAGTGTGTGTGTTTTTAGAGCGTTATGCGCTGCCGCCAACCCCGCTTAATTTTCAAGTGATTTATACCTATATTAGCCAAGCCAATATAAACCTTAAAAATGCACTAGAACGTGCGATTGCAACAGAAGAAAATATAGACAGTGTTTTAATTGAACAATTATATTTTCAATTTTTAAATGAAGGGCACACAACTCAAGTCTCGATGATTCAAAATGTTGACGGTATTATCGGGTCACTTTCTCGAAATGCTCAAGCAACAGAAAAACAAATTATCCGCTTTGCTGATCAAGTAAATGAATGTGTGCATACGCTTGATGAAAACAGTATAGAACAAAGCCGTAAAGCCCTTAAAATCCTCAATACACAAACCGTAGAGTTACTAGAGCAGCATAAACAATTTAAGAAAGAACTTAGCAAAGCTAAAAAGTTACACGAAAAAACACAAAAGCAATTAACTCAGCTCCGAAAGCAGCATATAGTAGATAGCCAAACGGGCCTTTATAAACGTCATTATTTAACTCAACAAACCCAAGTTTGGACAAATCAAGAAAAGTCCATTTGTGCCATTGCTGTTCAAATAGATAACCTTGATCACTTTGTTGATAATTATGGTGATATTCTTGGTGAAGTTATTTTGAATAAAGTCGCTAAGCAAGTACAAAAGTATGTATTCCAAAGCGGTTTACCTGGACGGACTGCTAAAGACCAATTTACTATATTACTCGCCGACATTGATCCTGAAACGGCAACTTTAATAGCCGAAAAAGTACGTAACGGGGTAGAAAAGTTGCGATTTGTTAGCTCAAAAAGTGGCACAAAACTACCCGCTATAAACTTATCATTAGGGATTGCACAGCATCAGCAACAAGATGATTTTAATCAACTTGCTAAAAAAGCCTCAAATGCAGCTTTTAAAGCTCGATCTCTTGGGCAAAGTTGTTTTATTGCTGGGCATTAAATCACCTGATAAATCATATTCAAATTGCACCTGCAGTACACAATAAAGTACACTAGTGCTTATTGCCACGATAGAGATTAATCATGAACGAAACACCGCAAAAGACCACGCATTTTGGCTATAAAACGGTAGCTGAAAACGACAAAGCCTCAATGGTTGCAGACGTATTTCACTCAGTTGCAGCAAAATACGATGTAATGAATGATTTAATGTCTTTTGGTGTGCACCGCTTATGGAAACGTCAAACTATTGCCAGTTCTGGTGTTCGCAAAGGCCATCATGTACTTGATTTAGCTGGCGGCACTGGTGATTTAACGGCTAAATTTAGTCAATTAGTCGGTGAAACAGGTCAAGTTGTTTTAGGCGATATTAACTCCTCAATGCTCAAAGTGGGCCGTGAGAAGCTGCATAACTTGGGTCTTGTTGGTAATATTGACTACGTACAAATGAACGCCGAAATGCTGCCATTTCCAGATAATAGCTTTGATGTGATCACTATTGCTTTTGGTTTACGTAATGTAACCGATAAAGACAAAGCACTTCGTTCTATGTACCGTATTTTAAAGCCAGGTGGTCGCTTACTAGTGCTAGAATTTTCCAAGCCTGAGCATGAAGTACTAAGTAAAGCTTACGATTTTTATTCATTTAATTTATTACCAACAATGGGCAAACTAGTTGCTAACGACAGCGAGTCGTACAAATATTTAGCCGAATCGATTCGTATGCATCCAGATCAAGATACCCTTAAAGCAATGATGGATGACGCTGGCTTTGAACAAACAACTTATCAAAACCTAACAGGTGGTATTGTTGCACTTCACCGTGGTTTTAAATACTAAGGCAGAGTGATATGGCGCTTGAACAAGTAACTGAAAAAAATAATGATAGGTCAACTACATCTACTTTTTTCATGTTGCCTAACTTTGTACTTTCGCTTATCGAGCATGTACTTAATCAAGCACTTAAACTCGACCCAAAGCTTTCAAAAAAACTAAATGAAGTTAAAGAGCTGCGTTTAGTTGTTGAAGTAAGAGATTGGCAACAAACAATCCAACTCGTTTTTGCTGATAAAAAACTACATTTATATACCGCACAAAGCAGTGATAACGCTGATTGCATGATAAGCGCCGATATAGATACGCTTATTGCGCTAAAAAATCCAGCGATGCTTACCCAGCTAATACGCCAAGATAAACTCGACCTGCAAGGTGATTTGAATATTGCCCAAACTTACAGTAACGCATTTTCGAGTTTAGATATTGATTGGCCAGAACAACTATCAAAGCATATTGGCGATGGCCCGGCCCAGCAACTTTATTTACACTTAACCTCGCTCAAGCAGCAAAGCAGTAAAGTAAAAAAGCAGTTAGCCACTACACTTACTAGTTTATGTCAGGATGAGCTTGCTATAACTATTCATCCCTTAGAGCTTGAGCAATTCAAACAACAAAACCGAGTAATTAAAAGCCAAGTTGCTGCTATTGAGCAGCGTATAAACGCCTTATTAAACATCGTAACCCGCTAAGGATTTTTTGTGTCGACTGCACGATTGTATTACATCACTAAAACACTACTTAGCTACGGGTTAGATGAGTTAGTCCCTAAGCATAAAACGCCCTGGTTTGCCAAAATAATGCGTGGAAGCTTTTTTTGGCTACGCAATCAGCATAAAGAAAAATCAGTAGGGTTGCGTTTACGTCTTGCATTACAAGAGCTTGGTCCTGTATGGATTAAGTTTGGCCAAATGCTCTCCACCCGTCGCGATTTACTACCACACGATATAGCCCTAGAGCTCGCGTTTTTACAAGATCAGGTACAACCTTTTGAAGGTGAACTTGCACAAGAAATCATTGAAAAAGCACTCGAAATTAATGATATAAGTGAATTATTTAGTGAGTTTTCACAAGCACCGCTGGCCTCGGCATCTATAGCGCAAGTCCACACAGCAAAACTTATTGATGAGCACAACATTGAGCAAGATGTTGTAATAAAAGTTATTCGTCCAAATATTCATGAACAGATTAATGCTGACTTAGCGTTAATGGAAAAGCTCGCTAAAGTACTTGCCAAAGTACATAACGAGTCAAAACGCCTGCGCCCTGTAGAAGTTGTTAAAGAGTATAAAAAAACACTCCTTGATGAACTCGACTTAATGCGAGAAGGCGCTAATGGCATTCAGCTTAAGCGTAACTTTGAAGGTTCTGATTCTCTTTATATCCCTGCAGTTTATAGCGATTATAGCCGCCATAATGTATTAGTTATGGAGCGTATTTACGGCATACCTGTCTCTGATACTGATGCACTATTAGCACAAAATACAAATATGAAATTACTTGCTGAACGCGGTGTAGAGGTGTTTTTTACACAAGTATTTAGAGACAGTTTTTTTCATGCTGATATGCATCCTGGCAATATATTCGTCTCTCGCGAACATCCTGAAAACCCAAAATACATTGGTATAGATTGTGGTATTGTTGGCACGCTTAATAAAGAAGATAAACGCTATTTGGCTGAAAATTTCATTGCCTTTTTTAATCGTGATTATCGCCAAGTTGCCCAGCTACATGTTGATTCAGGTTGGGTACCACCCGATACCAGCATTGAAGAATTTGAATTTGCGATTCGTACAGTGTGTGAGCCTATATTTAACAAGCCACTTGCTGAAATTTCATTTGGTCATGTGCTTGTTAATTTATTTAATACCGCACGCCGCTTTAATATGCAGGTACAACCTCAACTCGTACTACTACAAAAAACTTTATTGTACGTTGAAGGGTTAGGCAGACAGCTTTACCCGCAACTAGATTTATGGAAAACAGCTAAACCCTTTTTAGAAGACTGGGTAAAACAACAAGTCGGCCCATTATCTGTATTGAAACAAATGTATGCTAATTTACCTTTTTGGGCAGAAAAAATGCCCGAGCTACCAGATTTAATTTATCAAAATTTAAAGCGAGCTCCTCGTACTCAAGTACAAATACAAAAGGTATCTCACAAACCTTTAATCTTGGCCTTGTTTGGTAGTGCGACGATAATCATGTCAGCTCTTTGTTATTTACAGCACGATTTAATTGCTGCCAGCATAGCTATTAGCTGCTCTGCTGTTAGCTTTATAACGGCATGGCGCAGCGCATAAACTAAGTGCTATTTGCGTTATTGAGCGTATAATTAGTATTTAAAATATACATTTAATCATTTTATAGACTGGAGATAACCATGGGTTTTAGTGGTATTAGTATTTGGCAATTATTGATTGTACTAGCAATCATCGTTCTTCTTTTTGGTACTAAAAAGTTACGCGGAATGGGTGGGGACTTAGGCGGTGCTGTTAAAGGCTTTAAAAAAGCCATGTCTGATGAAAAAAGTACAGAACAAGACACTACCGAGCAAATCCAAAAATCAGAAAATGCAGCTCCAAACGATCCAGCTAACGCTGAAAAAACCAAAGATAGTAATAAGGTTTAATTAGCATGGGAATGTGGGAGCTTGTTATTGTTCTTATTGTTGGTTTAGTGGTTTTAGGCCCTGAACGCTTGCCTGTGGCTATAAGAACAGTGAGCCGCTGGATTAAAACAGCCAAGTCGCTAGCTAATTCAGTTAAAGCCGAAGTCAGCGAAGAGCTACGCGTACATGAGCTGCATGAAAACCTTAAAAAAGCAGAGCAACAAAACTTAAAAGACTTAAGCCCTGAACTGCAAAACTCGTTGAGCGAGCTACAACAAGCAGCTCAATCAGTTACCCACAGCTATAAAAAACAACCGCCAAAGACAGAAAACAACCAACATATTGATGAAAAAAGTGAAATTAATTTCCTTTTCAATGGTCAACTTACTAAATGGTATAAATAATAATGGTTGAGCAAGTAAAATCGGGGTTTGTGGCTCACTTAATTGAGTTACGAGATCGACTTATAAAAGCACTATTGAGCATTTTCGTTATTTTTATTGCCATAGTGTATTTTGCAAATGACATTTACGCTTTTGTTGCACAGCCGCTAGTATCACATTTGCCAAGCACTGCAACTATGATTGCAACTGATGTGACAGCACCTTTTTTCGCCCCTTTTAAACTGACTTTATTTGTCGCTTTATTTGCATCTATTCCATGGATATTACATCAAATTTGGGGGTTTATCGCACCAGGGTTATATCAGCACGAAAAGAAAATGCTCATGCCTGTTCTCGCCTCTAGCATAATACTGTTTTATGGTGGTATAGCCTTTTGTTACTTTGTAGTACTGCCAATTATTTTAGGCTTTTTTACAAGCGCAGGTCCTGAGATGATGACTCTTGCGCCCGACATAAGTAGTTATTTAGGATTTGTATTAAAATTATTTTTTGCTTTTGGTGTCGCGTTTGAAATTCCAGTTGCCATTATGCTGCTATGCTGGAGTGGCGCAACAACGACAACAAGCTTAAAAGAAAAACGCCCTTATATCGTGGTAGGTGTTTTTGTAGTCGCGATGTTTTTAACACCGCCTGATGTATTATCACAAACATTACTAGCGTTTCCGATGCTGCTTTTGTTTGAACTAGGCTTAATTTTAGCGAAATTTTATACCGCTAAACCACAACAAGAATCTGAGGAATAAAATGAAAAAACAACTACTCTCACTATTGGTTTTATTAAGCGCACCCACATTTGCTGCGCAAACAGAAATTAACACTCAAGCATTACAAGCATGTAGCTTTATTGAAAACGACTTTAACCGTTTACTATGTTACGACAATACTATTGCGGGTAAATCGCTAACCAAGCCATCAGTTGCAAAAGTTTTAGCACCACCAACAACAAATACTAACGTGCCAATACCTACTCCAACACAGAAAGCGCCATCAGTTGCAAATGCCGATGATTTTGGTTTAGAGCATAAAGAAGTACACAAAGAAAAAGATACTGAAATTAAAGCTACAATTACCTCAATAGAGAAAGCAGCTTATGGTGAACTCATTATTAATTTAGATAATGATCAACAATGGCGTCAAATTGGCTCTGATAGTATGCGCTTAAAAGAAAGTGATACGGTTGTTATAACTCGTGGTGTTTTTAACTCATTTTTATTAAAAAAAGCGAACCAAAATCGCTCTATTCGCGTTAAGCGCACTAAGTAATGTCGTACACCTTAATTGATGCTGGTGTTAATTTAACTAACCATCAGTTTGATGAACAGTATCAAGAGATTATTAACCGCGCCAATAGTGCAGGCGTTAACAACATGCTTATTATTGGCTGTGACATAGCAGGGAGTGAACAATCTCTTGAGCTGGCTATAAAGTATCAGCAATACTCTACAGCCGGCATACACCCCCATGATGCAAAATCAGCCACCAGCGAATTAGAGACTCAATTAAAACACCTTGCAAAGCACGATGAGGTGGTTGCTATTGGCGAATGTGGGCTTGACTATAATCGCGATTTTTCACCTCGAGATATTCAGCGCAGCGTCTTCAGGCGCCAGCTTGCTGTAGCCGAAGATTTAAATTTACCTGTTTACCTACACGAACGTGATGCCAATGAAGATATGCTTAAAATACTTAATGAATTCAAAGTACGCGGTATACTTCACTGCTTTACCGGTAATGCTAGCTCGTTAAAAAGTTATCTAGATTTAGGGCTTTACATTGGCATTACTGGCTGGGTATGCGATGAAAGACGTGGGAAAGAGTTACAACAATTAGTCCCTCACATTCCTTTAGAACGCTTGCTACTCGAAACTGATTCACCTTTTTTAATTCCGCGCTCGATTAAGCCTAAACCCAAATCACGTAAAAATGAACCCGCATTACTTCCACATATTTGCCAAACTGTCGCTCAACTGTATAAAATTGAAGCTGAAACTGTAGCAACTCAAACTACAAAAAACTTTAATCACATTTTTGCTCTAGAGACACGTTAATGATAGTTGCAAAAGTTTTATTTAGCCTACTTACCCTAGTATGTGTATTTAACGCTTCTGCAAATCCCATTGTAATAAGCCAAAATTTTAAATCCCAAAATATCATAAATTTAAACTATTCTTTTGAACCAACTTCGCTTTTAGAAGCTCGAAATAGTAATTTGAAAAATTGGCATTCACTTAAAAATAGCTCATTAAACTTAGGGTTAGAACAACGACCAGTATGGCTTACATTTACAATAAAAAACACACTCAACAGTGAAGTTGAGCCACTACTTTCAATAGATAATCCTCTCTTAAATAAAATTCAGGTTTTTCATTTACACAATTCTGAGCTGCTTTCACAAACACAAATAGGCGACGCCTTTGTGCTTTCTCAGCGCCTAATAAAAAGCGAATCTTTATTAGTTAAATTAACATTGCCTGCAAACACAACAACAACTGTGATCCTCAAAGTTACGGATAGTGCGGGGTTACGAGTACCTTTAACTTTGTGGCAGCAAGATAGTTATTTAGCTTACAAAGGTAAACTAAATTTAATATATGGTTTGCTCATTGGTTTTGTATTTTCGTTAGCCTTTAGCTGTCTTGTTTTATATGGGTTCTCACGCAAGCTCTATTTTGCTTGTGCTGGTATGATAACGTTGACGTTAGGTTTATTACTCTCCTATTTGTGTGGATTTGGCTTGCGTTTTTTTCATCCAAACCTAACGGGTATTCAGCAACTAATGAGCTCTATGTTACTGATGCTTATTACCTTGTTGTTTTTACCTTTACAGCAACTCATTTGCCAACCTAAACGCTCTACGCTGTTAAAGGTACAAACGATAATAACCAGCCTATTTGCCATTTCATTACTATGTGTTTGGCTGCTACCTAACTTAATCGTTACTTTATTTAGCCTTGTAACTATTCCTATTATTTTGTGCTTTTATATTATCACTACACTTATATGTACTCGTAGTGACCCATCCAAACAAAATAAAGGCCTTTTACTGACTTTAATCTTCTTCCTTATAGTTATGGCCTACTTTATTGCTACAGCAATGGGCTGGTATTCCCTTGGTCAGAATAGTTTAGTTATTGTCTTTATTTGCTTTTTTAGCTGTATTTTTTGTTTGTGCTATACCGTAATGGAAAAGTTTATTTTGCAACGCGACCAACAAATAGTTACGCAGCAAACCTTGATTGCTAAAAATACGGCGCAAGATACACTCTTAAACGAACGTCTAGCGTTACAAGAGAAAGCTCGCCGAGAGTTAGAAGCGCTTGTCGACGAACGAACCTTTGAACTACAAGTAACCTTAAGAGAGCTTGAAGAGAAAAATAGAGAGCTTGAGCAACTTAATACTGAAGATGCTTTAACCGGTATAAAAAACCGTCGTTTCTTTGATAAGAAATTAATAATGGAGCTTCGTCGTTCTCGCCGAGAGCAAACGCCATTAAGTATTATTATGCTTGATATAGACCGCTTCAAAACAATTAATGATACGTATGGTCATTTAACTGGCGATCAGGTTATTAGAGCGGTGTCAGATATTATAAAAAATAATCTAAAGCGTCCACTTGATGAAGTGGCACGCTACGGTGGCGAAGAATTTGTAGTGCTGCTTCCAAATACACCAAATGAAGGCGCGTTAGATATTGCAGAACAAATACGCGAAACAATTGCACAAAGTACTGTAATTGTTGCTGGCACTGACATTAAATTTACAATTAGTGCTGGTGTTTACACTAGCGTCGCAGATGATCTTAACACCCCCGAAATATTTACCGAGCACGCTGATAAAGCCCTCTATTACGCTAAACAGCACGGTCGTAATCAAGTAATTAATTTTCCAATTCCACAGTAGGAGTATTCTAATATGGCCCAATCAGGACTAGACCTTTTTCCGTATACTCGTATGCGCAGAATGCGTAGAAGCGATTTTTCTCGTCGTCTAATGGCTGAAAACCAACTTAGCGTAAACGATTTAATCTATCCCGTTTTCGTACTTGAAGGTAAAAATCGTCGTGAAGCGATTGAATCAATGCCCGGTATTGAACGTTTATCAATAGATTTATTGCTTATTGAGGCAAAAGAACTCGTTGAGCTCGGCGTGCCAGCCATTGCAATCTTTCCGGTAACACCTACAGATAAAAAGTCATTATTCGCCGAAGAAGCTTACAATGAAGATGGTTTAGTGCAGCGAACTGTTCGCGCTTTAAAAGAAGCTTACCCTGAACTCGGTGTAATTACTGATGGTGCACTTGACCCATTCACTACACATGGGCAAGACGGCATCATTGATGACTCAGGTTACGTCATCAATGATGTAACAACTGAAATATTGGTTAAACAAGCACTTTCTCATGCACAAGCTGGAGCCGATGTTATCGCTCCTTCAGATATGATGGATGGCCGTATTGGCGCAATTCGTGAAGCACTTGAAGCGGATGGCTTTATCCATACTCGCATTATGGCTTATTCAGCTAAGTATGCCTCTAGCTATTATGGTCCTTTCAGAGATGCAATAGGTTCTGCAGGGAACTTAAAAGGTGCTGACAAAAAGACCTACCAGATGGATCCTGCAAACTCTGACGAAGCAATACGTGAAGTTGCATTAGACTTACAAGAAGGCGCTGATATGGTTATGGTTAAACCTGGCATGCCTTATTTAGATATTGTACGTCGCGTAAAAGATGAATTTGGCGTGCCAACTTTCGCCTATCAAGTTAGCGGCGAATACGCTATGCACAAAGCCGCAATCGATAATGGCTGGCTGAACGAGGAAGCAACAATAATGGAATCTCTCTTGGCATTTAAGCGAGCTGGTGCTGATGGTATTCTGACTTATTTCGCTAAACAAGCTGCACAATACTTAAAAAGTAAATAATGTAATACAATAGTCACAATTTCGCTATTTTTGCTTTCATTTTATTTACTTATTGTATTTTATTTGTAATAAATTTTCCTTAAACTAAGTGTCCCATTTGGGACACAATACACGGGAAAAAAATAATAATGTTTAAAACAAAAATAACGCCACTAGCGCTTGTTATAGCAAGCCTTAGTGCACCAGCCTCCGCTAATCTTATCATTTCGGAATATGTAGAAGGTAGTAGCAACAATAAAGCAATTGAGCTTTATAATAACTCGACTGATTCGTTATCACTTGCTGGCTATAAATTAAATTTATATGTGAACGGTAAAACAACGATACAATCTACGCTCGACTTATCAGCTACTTTACCTGCCAACGGAACCTATGTAATCGTAAACCCAAGTTCAAATGATGAGCTAAAAGGTAAAGCTGATTTAGAGCATAGTGTTACAAGCTTTAACGGTGATGATGCATTAGTTCTAATTCAAGGCGACACTGTCATTGATAGTTTTGGTCAATTTGGTACGGATCCGGGCTCTTATTGGTCTGAAGGTGGCGTACAAACACAAAATAAAACACTTCGTCGCAACGATAGCGTCCTCGTTGGCCGTACCTCGCCAAGCGCTCCTTTTGACCCAAGCGAAGAATGGGTGCAATTTGACCAAGATGATTTTTCTGGTTTAGGCGTATTTGGTAGTGACTCCGCTCCAGTACCAGAACCTGAGCCACTAGAACCATTAGTATGTGGTGCAGATAAAACATTGATTAGCGCTATTCAAGGCGATGGTGCAGCAAGCCCTCTTGTGGGTAGTGTTGTTGAACTTGAAGGCGTTGTAACAGCAGACTTCCAAGGCGACGATGAGTTAAAAGGCTTTTTTATAAGCTCACTTGCTGCAGATATAGACGCTAACCCACTGACTTCTGAAGGCCTGTTTGTTTACTTTGCAGATACTGACGTAAGTGTAGGCGACCATGTACGTGTGCAAGGTACTGTTGAAGAATATTTTGATGCAACACAAATCGGCAGCGTAAGCCAAGTAGCTGTTTGTGATACTGGCTTAGCTTCAGCCACTACAAAAATAACTTTGCCTTTAGCTGATGCAACTTATTTAGAATCGTTTGAAGGTATGCTAGTAACGCTAGAACAACCATTAGTTGTTACCAATAACTTTGGCCTTGGTCGATATGGTGAAGTTGAAGTCGCGACTGAGCGCTTGTATCAAGGTACGCAAGTTGCGTTACCTGGTGATACTGCTAACGCAGTTGAAGCCGAAAACTTAACTAAGAAAATATTAATCGATGATGGCTCAACTGTTCAAAATCTAGATCCTACAGCCTATCCAACTCCTGGTTTATCAGCAGAAAATACATTACGTACTGGTGATACAGTAAATACAGTGACTGGTGCACTTGCTTATAGCTTTAGCCTTTACCGAATTCACCCAACTGTAGCACCTCAATTTATTGCAACAAATGCACGTAAAGACGCACCTGAACTTAATGCTGAGGCAGATTTACGTGTAGCAAGCTTTAACGTACTTAATTACTTTAATGGTGATGGCCAAGGTGAAGGGTTCCCTACGAGTCGCGGTGCAGATTCTGAAGCTGAATTTATTCGTCAAGAAGCCAAAATTGTAAGTGCCATTAGCGCAATGCAAGCAGATGTTGTTGGTTTGATGGAAATCGAAAATGATGGTTTTGGTGAATTTAGCGCTATTGCTAGCTTAGTTAATGCATTAAACGAAGCTGATGCAGCTAACCAGTATGCATTTGTTGACTTTGGTCTTGATCAAATCGGTACAGATGCAATCACGACTGCGTTGATTTATCGTGCTAATAAGGTAGAAGAAGTCGGTACTGCCGCTATTACTACTGATGCACCATTTGATTTTAGTAATCGTACTCCTATCGCACAAAGCTTTAAATCTTTAGCAACTGATGAAGTATTTACTGTAGCCGTAGCGCACTTAAAGTCTAAAGGTGGTTGTGGTAGTGCAAGCGGTGCGAACGAAGATCAAAATGATGGCCAAGCTTGTTGGAATGAAATACGTACACAAGGTGCGAATGCATTCGCAGATTGGCTTGATAGCAAACCAACGGGTGTTGACGACGAAGATACTATTCTAGTTGGCGACATGAATGCTTACGCAATGGAAGATCCAATACGTGCGTTTGCTGATAAAGGATATAAAAATGTAGTCGCAGAGCTTGATGGCAATACTCTTGCTTACTCTTATAGCTTCTCTGGCCGTGCTGGTAGCCTTGACCATGCAGTAGCTAGTGCATCATTACTTAGCAAGGTAGTATCAGCTAAAGATTGGCATATTAATGCTGATGAACCAATTTCGCTTGATTACAATGTTGAATTTAAAAGTGATGCTCAACAATCAAGTTTATATTCTCAAAGCGCATACCGCGCCTCAGATCATGATCCTGTAATTGTTGATATAAAATCTGAAATTACGCTAACACCAGAAGAGCAAACACCCGTTATTACAGCGAATCAAACGTTTGTTATTGATGAAAATAGTGCGATTGGGACAGTAATTGGTACGCTTGATTTTAGTGACCCTAATGCAGATGAGTCACCAGTTGTTAAATTTATTGTATCAGGAAACAGCAGTGTTTCTATTAACAACCAGGGACAACTTATTGTAGCTGGTGAGTTAGATTACGAGTTTGAAAACCGCATTACCTTATCTGTTCAAGCACAAGATAGTGCAGGTAACGTATCTAAAGCTGAAAATGTAGCTATTAAAGTTAATAACCTACGTTCAGATGACGATAACGATGCAGGTTCATTATTTTGGTTAACACTTCTTTTAGCGCCGCTATCAATCGTGCGTAGATTTAAAAAGAAATAACTAATTTAGATACCCTTAAAAAGCCGCAATCGCGGCTTTTTTTATTTTTATACAAATGTAATTCAGACAAGCTTCAGTAAACACCTCGTAATATCGCCTTATTATATAAATCATCCTCAACTAACTAACCAAGTAAGAAGCAACTACATAGCCGTGGGTGTTTTTTACACGAAGAGTGGTCGAGATCTTTTATGCCTCTTACTTAGCTTTTTGATTTTTAATGTATTTATTTAGGTTTAAAAATTGCTTAAGTAAATAACTTAGTCTCAACCCTAAAAATAAGTCGTGTTTTTATAAAGGAATGAAAATGAAACAATTTACCCATCGATTATCAACATGGCAAAAGAGCTCAAAGCCACTCTTGGGTCTACTTATTATATTTTCGGCTTGGGGTAACAGCAATCAAGCATTTGCAGCTACAACAGAAGCAGCCATTCCACAAAGTAGTTTATTTGACGTTATAAGCGCGCGTGCTAAAAAACTAGCAAGTGAAGAATATATAGCTCCAAAAAACATTGAACTCGATGCTCTCAATAATATTGATTATCAAGATTATCGCTCTATCCGCTTCAAACAAGACAAGTCAGTGTGGAAAGACGAGGGTCTTTACGAGCTACAGCTATTCCACCCCGGTTTTTTATATAAAACACCCGTTACAATTAATACTGTTAATAGTGACTCAAAACGCACCCGCCTCCCATTTAGTACTGACTTTTATCAGTACGATGGCACTGCTGCTCCTCTAAAAGAAGAAATTACTAAAAGCATTGCCAATACTCAGCTTGGTCACGCTGGCTTTCGATTACATTACCCACTAAATACCAATGAGTACAAAGATGAAGTAATGGTATTTCAAGGTGCATCTTATTTTCGTATTGTTGGCCCAAAGCAAGTTTACGGATTGTCTGCTCGCGGTTTAGCGATTGATACTGCAGAAGCTTCAGGCGAAGAATTCCCAATGTTTAAAGAGTTTTGGTTAGTTAAGCCAAAACTAGATCAAACTAATATTGTTATGTTTGCACTACTTGATAGCCCATCAGTGTCGGGGGCATATAGGTTCGATGTAGACCCAACCACAAATACGGCTGTAAAAGTAAATATGCAAATATTTGCACGTAAAGACGTTAAAAAACTAGGTATTGCCCCCTTAACGAGTATGTTTTATCACGGTGAAAACAGTACTAAATTTTTTGATGACTACCGCCCTGAAGTACACGACTCAGACGGTTTATTAACACAATCGCAAGATAATAAATGGGTGTGGCGCCCACTTAACAATCCCGCGCAACTAAGTGTCACTTCTTTTACATACGAGAATCCAAAAGGTTTTGGTTTAGCGCAACGCGATCGTGATTTTAATAACTACTTTGATACAGAAGCCCATTACCACGACCGCCCTAGCCTTTGGATTGAACCAGAAGGTGAATGGGGTAATGGTCGAGTTGAGCTAGTAGAGATACCAACTGACACAGAAACGAATGACAATATAGTAAGTTATTGGGTACCTGAAAAACCCTTCAAAGCGGGAGATTCATTAAAACTAAGCTATAAAATGACGACTTTTAATGCCCATTTAAACCAACATGAAAAAGCACGCGTGGTGCGTACTAGAATTGGCAGTGCAGCACTACCAGGTGAAGACAATCCTCCACCAAAAAGTCACCGTCAATTTACTGTCGACTTTTCAGGACCAGAGCTTAACCAGCTCTCTAAAAAGCTAGATTTAAAGGCTGATATACAGCTAACAACAGGTGAAGTGAGTGATGTAACAATACAAAAGCTACCTGATACATATGGATGGCGTGTGGCCTTTAAAATCGCCCCACAAGACGGAAAACCAGTAGATATGCGTTTATCGCTAAAACTACGTGAAAAAGAAATTAGTGAGGTATGGAGCTATGTTTGGTATCCAAATGACATCAAGTAAGCAAAACAAGGGAACGTCAATGCCTTTCAAAACAGTTCGTGTATGGCTGTTTGCTATTGCAGCTCTTGGCATATCAGGTTACGGCATATCTATTATGTTTGAAATTTTAAATTCAAACGGTATGACCTTACTTGAATATGCATTACTCGCCCTATTTTCAATTACGTTTGCGTGGATTGTTACTGCATTTTGTAGCGGTACAATTGGTTTCTTACTGCAACTACTGCGCATCGATCCACTAACTTTAAAGCGTATTAAGCCAATCTCTTTCGACAGTCAAGCACTTGCTAAGCAAAGAACAGCGGTTGTTATGCCAATCTATAACGAAGATACTCATCGTGTTATCGCAGGCTTTGAAGTAAGCCTAGAATCACTAAAAGAAACAGGGCAACTAGATCACTTTGACTTTTATTTACTTAGCGATACCCAAGACCCACAAATAGCCAAAAACGAGTTAAGTGCATGGCATGCATTGTGTGAGCGATTAGGCAGTACAGCTAAACACGTTTTTTACCGTCGCCGCGAAGATAATAAACACCGCAAGGTAGGCAACCTAACTGATTTTTGTGAACGTTGGGGCAGCCAGTACGACCATATGATTGTACTTGATGCTGATAGCGTAATGACCGGAAAGTGCATGCTAGAGCTTACTACAAGCATGCTAAACAACCCGCAAGCAGGCCTTATTCAAACAATTCCTATCCCCGTTCGTCAAGATACTTTTTTTGGCCGCTTTTTACAGTTTGCATCCGTACTTTACAGCCCAATGCTAGCGACTGGTTCTGCTTTTTGGCAAACCGATAAAGCAAACTATTGGGGCCATAACGCAATCATTAGAGTTGAGGCGTTTATTACCTGTTGTGGTTTACCAACGCTTAAAGGTAATGCCCCATTTGGTGGTGAAATACTAAGTCATGACTTTGTCGAAGCCTCTTTGTTACACAGTGCTAATTGGGATGTATTGCTACTATCAGACATTGAAGGGAGTTATGAAGAAGTTCCAAGTAACATTTTAGATTATGCTGTACGCGATAGACGCTGGGTACAGGGTAATATTCAACACCTTGGTTTACTGTCCTCATCAAAATTAAAGTTAATGAGTAAATTTCATTTTTTACTGGGAGCAACGGCCTATATTTCATCGCTAATTTGGCTATCAATGCTCGCACTAAGTACGATTGATGCCGTAACACGTGCGCTTAATAGCGATGTTTACTTTAATCGCGCGTACCAATTATTTCCGACGTGGCAAATTGCCAAAACCGAACTGATTGATTCACTACTTTACTTAACAATCATAATTTTACTACTACCTAAATTAATGGGTGTTATTGTTACATTAGTGCACAGAAACAAACGCTTTGGTGGTTCAATTAAGCTGATACTAGGCTCAATCATTGAAACCGTATTTGCTATTATTGTTGCACCATTAATGATGGTATTTCATGCTTACTTTGTTATATGCGTATTTTTAGGTAAAAAAGTAAAGTGGGATGCACAGCCTCGTGAAGGTCGAATGGTTCCTTGGAGGGAAGCGTTTGGTTATACGCTATTTTCAACTATCGTCGCTATTGCATGGGGCAGCACAGCGTATTACTTTACCCCTGTATTCTTTTGGTGGTTGTCGCCAATACTATTAGGCTTAATACTCGCAGCACCTATAGTCCGTTACTCAAGTAGCATTAAGCTAGGCGTGTTCCTTAGAGAGCTAGGTATATTTATTTGCCCTAGTGAAGTAGATAACGATGCTACTTTAGAAGCGCTTAAGGTTCATCTCAAAAAGATTTCTGTACCTCAAGAAGGTCAATATCCAACAACTATTCCAACACTGCCAAAAGAGCATGTGGTTACAATGCCCATTCAAAGCTTTAATAAGACACACAAGCTAAAGATGAAAGCGCTAAAAGCTAAAGCGATAAAAAAGTTTAATTAGCGCTAAATAAAAGAGCCGTTAAAAACCAAAAAAGGAGCAATAAGTTGCTCCTTTTCTATTGTTTAATAAATATTTTTCCGTATTAAAATAGTTAACCTGAGCTCTGGTTAAGAGATTTACCAACGTTTTGAATTATAGTGATATTTAAATTTATTTTCTCTAACTAGAGATTTTCAGTGAAAACAAGGCGAATTTACGCGTCAATCGCTGGCCTATTACGAGTAAATTCAACGCAGTGAGCGCTGAAAATAGCTGCTTGAGATAGATTTATTATCCAGAGTTCAGGTTAGCTAAGATCCCCCATCAAAAATTATAGGCAATAAAAAACCCGCAACATGTGCGGGTTTTTTTAAAGAGTTAAAGAGCTAATTACTTAGCAGCTTTTTTCTCTTTTTCTGCAGCGATTACAGTTTCAGCTACGTTAGCTGGACATGCAGCGTAGTGTGAGAACTCCATAGAGAACTGACCACGACCCGATGTCATTGTACGTAGTGTACCGATGTAACCGAACATTTCTGATAACGGTACGTCAGCTTTAATACGGCTACCTGTTAAACCAGCTTCTTGGTCTTTCATCATGCCACGACGACGGTTAAGGTCACCGATTACATCACCAACGTGATCTTCTGGAGTGAACACGTCAACATTCATGATTGGCTCAAGAAGTTGTGCGCCCGCTTTAGGGATCGATTGACGGAAAGCACCTTTAGCAGCGATTTCGAACGCGATTGCAGATGAATCCACGGCATGGAAACCACCATCGAAAAGTTCAATCTCAACGTCAAGTACAGGGAAGCCAGCTAGAACACCAGTACCCATCATTGACTTGAAGCCTTTCTCAACTGCAGGCCAGAATTCTTTAGGTACGTTACCACCAACAACTGATGATTTAAACGTAAAGCCTGAAGCAACTTCGCCTGGCTTGATGCGGTAGTCGATTTTACCGAACTGACCAGAACCACCAGATTGTTTCTTATGCGTGTAGCTATCTTCAATTTCTTTAGTGATAGTTTCACGGTAAGCAACTTGTGGTTGACCAACAATAAGGTCTACGCCGTAAGTACGCTTAAGGATATCTACTTTGATATCTAAGTGAAGCTCACCCATACCTTTAAGGATAGTCTCGCCTGAATCTTCATCAGTCTCAACTTGGAAAGATGGATCTTCTGCAACCATTTTACCGATAGCAACACCCATCTTCTCATTACCGCCTTTATCTTTAGGCTGTACAGCAATCGAAATTACTGGAGTTGGGAATACCATTGGTTCAAGTGTTACAGGGTGCTTAGGATCACATAAAGTGTGACCAGTTTGCACGTTTTTCATGCCTACGATAGCAATGATGTCACCAGCTTGTGCGCTAGTTAATTCGTTACGGTCATCTGCTTGCATCTCAACCATACGGCCAACACGCTCAGTTTTACCAGTAAACGAGTTAAGGATAGTGTCACCCTTGTTTAGTTTACCTGAGTAAATACGTACGAATGTTAATGCACCAAAACGGTCATCCATTATTTTGAATGCTAACGCTTTGAAAGGTTCATCTGCAGAAACGATTGCAAATTCGCCATTTTCGTTACCTTCTTCATCCATAAGAGGTTGAGGATCAACTTCTGTAGGAGCTGGTAAGTAATCAACAACAGCGTCAAGAATAAGCTGCATACCTTTGTTCTTAAACGCAGAACCACAGTATGTAGGGAAGAAAGCAAGGTCACGAGTACCTTTACGGATACAACGTTTGATGTCTTCAACAGAAGGTGCTTCACCTTCCATGTAAGCTTCAAGTAGTGCATCGTCTTGCTCAAGGGCAGTTTCAACAAGCATTTCATAATACTCGTCAGTTTTTTCTACCATGTCTGCAGGAACGTCTGTAATTTCGTAGTTTTCAGGAAGACCAGTGTCATCCCAAACGTATGCTTTTTTAGTTAAAACATCTACAACACCAACAAATTCATCTTCAATACCAATTGGTAAAGTCATGATTAGTGGTACAGCACCAAGTACTTTACGTACTTGCTCAGTTACACGGTAAAAATCAGCACCCATACGGTCTAATTTATTTACGAAGATAATACGTGCAACTTCTGAATCATTAGCATAACGCCAGTTAGTTTCTGATTGTGGTTCAACACCACCAGAACCACAGAACACACCAACACCGCCATCTAATACTTTAAGTGAACGGTAAACTTCTACTGTGAAGTCAACGTGTCCAGGAGTATCGATAACGTTAAAACGGTGATCTTTCCAGAAACAGCTTACAGCCGCAGACTGAATAGTAATACCGCGCTCAGCTTCTTGTTCCATGAAGTCAGTAGTAGATTCACCATCATGAACCTCACCTGTTTTATGGATTTGACCAGTAAGCTTTAGGATACGCTCAGTAGTCGTGGTTTTACCCGCATCAACGTGCGCGAAAATACCAATGTTTCTGTACTTCGATAAATCTGCCATTAATTTTACTCTTAATAAAGTCGATAAATTATTCGGCAGGAGTATAACATCACTTAAAGCGAACATCACCATGCAAGCCGCTTAAAATGCAATCAATTCAATATATTTTTTTTATCGTCGTCATCTATTAAATATCAAACATAACAAAAAAAACGTAAGACATTGAAACAAATGAAATTTAATATTTAAGCCTTAGGTACAAAAAGTTACTTCGCTATTTTATAGCAACGTTCAGGGCGGCCAATACTGCCATAACTTTGATCCGCTGTTAACTTACCTGATTCAAGCAAATACTCCAAGTAACGGCGTGCTGTAGAGCGACTAACACCAACCAAATCGCCCATTTGCTGAGCGGTAAATGCAGTGGTTGCGTGCTCTACAAAAGCATCATGTATTTTTTGCAGGGTAAGTTGATCGACCCCTTTTGGTAAACGAACAGACGTGTTGGTTTGCTGCTTTGAACCAAATAACATATCAACCATTGACTGCGTTACTTCACTTGCATCAGAAAAACATTGCTGACGTGATTCAAAACGTGCGAGTGCTTGATCAAGTCGGTTTAACATTAATGGTTTTACTAAAAAGTCGCATGCACCTAACTGCATTGCTTTTTCAAGGGTTTCGACCTCTTTTGCAGCAGTGAGCAGCATAACCTCACTTTTAATCGTTCGACGTCGTAAGTCGGTCAATAAATCAAGTCCGTTACCATCAGGTAAATGTATATCGAGTAAAATCAAATCGGGTTCAATTGCATGCAGTAAGGCTGTTGCCGTGCTTAAATTACCTGCAATGCCCACTACCTGATACTGTGCTTGCCTTAAACTTTGCTTTGGCGTTTGACTACCTGCGACACCATTTGGTAATAACAAGTACTGCGCTAATAGCTGTGCTACCTCTACTTCGTCTTCAATTATTACTACTGAATACGTCATGTTTAATGCTCTTATTATTTTGGAATGTAAACACTTAGTCTTGCACCAAGTAGGTCTGACTCACCAATTTCTAACGTGCCACCGCATGAGTCTAAATTTGTTTTTACTAAATATAAACCAATACCATGCTCTGCTCCTGATTTAGAGCTGTACTGAGGGGTAAAAATAACATCATGGTCAGAACCTAACCCAAAGCCTGTATCTTCTACATCAAATAAGAGAGTTTGGCTGGTTTCATCAACGGTTACCCGTACTTTTGCAGAGCGAGAGTTCGATGACCTAATAGCAGCCTCAATCGCATTATCTATAAGGTTACCTAAAATAGACACAACTCGCTCGAGCATATCTTTACGTGCAATAACACCAAGTAGGCTGTCGGGGTTAAGCTCAAGCGCAACATTTAATTCTCTTGCTTTATGATATTTACCCACCAACAAACCAGCAAGCACAGGGTCTTGTATGCGCTCTAACAAGTTATGAATTTGTGCCTGAGAGCCCTGGCTTTCTTGCCCTATTATTTCTATAGCTTGTTCGTTTTTGCCCATTTGCACTAACGCACCAATTAAGTTGAGCTTATTAGAATAGTCATGAGTTTGTACCCTTAAAAGCTCTGCAAAAGCCTGAACTTTAGTAAGTTGTTGGCTTAAATACTCAAGTTCATCAGAGGGGCGCATACTCAGTAAAATACCATCCGCCTGCCCTTGCACTTGCAAAGAAAATCTCGATAATATAAGGCGTTTATCGGCGGCAAATAATTCAAAACCCACTATTTTACGTCGCTGATTACGCAATAAAAATTCTGCATGTTCAGGTAATAAATCGTTTAAGCTGAGGTTCTGATTAAGAATTGAAGTTGGTTTATCTAATATTTCGCAGGCGCGTTGATTGAGTTTTCGTACTTTTCCGTCCGGGTCGAGTGCAATAATACCGCTGCGTACCGTATTTAAAATTGCATCTTGTTCTGAAAACAAACGTGCAATTTCATCTGGCTGCAGGCCAAAAATAGCATTTCTGACACGCTGTCCAATATAAATAGCCGCCAGTATACTTAAACCTACAAGTATTAAGCCCCATATTAAAATTTCACTACTGCGAGAGAGAATAAGCGGATCGATTGATTGTACTAAAAAACCAACCGATACAACGCCTACTATTTCATTATTACCTGCGTACACCGGCACTTTGCCACGAATTGATTCACCTAAGCTACCATGGGCCACCGAAATATAGCGTTCACCTTTTAATGCAGCTTTGCTATCGCCTCCGACCATTTTTTTGCCAATTTTATCTTCATCTGGATGCACAATACGAAGCGCATTTTCATCGCCAACAACAATAAAATCAGCACCTACAAGCTGTCGTAAATCTTCAATTTTCATGTTAATAGCGGTTAAGTCACTAGGTATTTTCAGTGCATTAATTACATCAGCACGTGTGGCAATACTGCTTGCCACAGCTAATGCTTTATCACCAATATGGTTATGTAAGCTTTGCGCTGTAAGTTGATACACCAACGCGCCAAATAATAAAGCCTGCAATACACACAATCCTGTTACCCAAATAATTAATCGTGTTTCTAATCGCTTAGGTTTTGTGACCATGTCTTGCAATGGATTTAGCTTGTTGGTGTTTTTCATTTCATTCTCAATTATGCATTTACTTTGTCTGCACGGCGTTGCATTAAATAATCTTTTAACGGAAACAACAGCACTAAAATTGAAATTACAAATATGCTCAATGTTAGCGGACGATCCCATAAAAAGCTTAATGAGCCATCAGAAATCATCATTGAACGACGGAAGTTTCGCTCAATCATATCTCCTAATATAAAACCTAATAATAGTGGTGCCATAGGAAATGACAGTAATCGCAATACTAGCGCAACCACCGCAAATCCTACCATCATAAATAAGTCGAAGGTATTGAAGGACACTAAGTAAACACCAATTAAGCTAAAGAACAATATCATCACGGTGAGTACCGACTTAGGCATTGCTAATACTTTTGCAAAGTAAGGAATAAGCGGCAAATTTAAAATAAGCAGTACAATATTACCAAAGTACATACTTACAATAACCGCCCAAAATACACTTGGGTTTTCTTGCATAAGCATTGGACCTGGTTGAATGCCGTAAGCAATCAAAGCACCTAGCATAATTGCCGTAGTACCTGAGCCCGGAATACCAAGCGTTAACAGTGGAACAAACGATCCTGTACACGCCGCATTATTTGCCGACTCTGGCGCAGCTAAACCACGTAATGAGCCTTTACCAAACTTTTCTTTCAAACCTTTTGGCGCTAAATTTCGCTCTGTTGCATAAGCCATAAAGCTTGCAATAGTTGCACCAGCACCCGGTAACACCCCCACTATAAAACCTAAAATAGACGAGCGACCAATCACTGGTGCTATCTCTTTAATCTCGGCTTTACTTAACTTGGTTGAACCTATTTGCGGTGTGTCTGAGTCATTAATGTTTTTAGCATCTTTTTTCTCTGGTTTTACAACATTTACAAGCGCCTCGGCTAATGCAAACGTTGCCATAGCAACCAGTAAAAAGCTTATTCCGTCGAGTAAATCAGGTTGCCCAAAGGTAAATCGGTCAGTCCCTGATGATGGATCAATACCAACCGTTGCTAGCATCAAGCCAAACACAGTCATCATCATTGCTTTTAAAAATTGCCCTTTATTTGAAAATGCTGCAATAGCTGTTAAGCCTAAAAACATCAACACAACATAATCAGGGGATTGAAAACTCAATGACACTTTTGCTAATAAAGGTGCAGCTACCATTAATAATATGGCGCCAATCGTTCCGCCTATAAAGGAGGAATAAGCAGCAATTGCCAATGCTTTACCTGCATGCCCTTGTTTAGCAAGCGGGTAGCCATCAAAGGAGGAAGCTACCGTACCCGCCACGCCAGGCGCATTAATTAAAATAGATGACGTAGAGCCACCAAAAATAGCGCCGTAATAAACACCCGCCATTAAAATCATGCCCGAATCGGCGCCAATGCTGTAAGTAATTGGGATCATCAAGGCAATTGCGGTAATTGGCCCCAATCCTGGTAACATACCTATAAAAGTACCTACCAAGCAGCCAGCTATAACGTACATTAAATTATTAAAGTCGAGCACGGTCGACAAACCAAGCATAATTCCATCAAACATAACTTAACTCCACAAATCGCCCGGAACCAAGTAAATACCTAATACTTGAGTCATCAAAAACCAAAAAACCACCGCAACCGGTATCGATGCAAATAGCAAAATTCCCTTACGTCTTTCGCCCATCACAAAAAAGCCCGCAAGCAAAAACGCACTAGTAGAAATTAAAAAACCAATTGGCTCCAGTGCCGCGCTATAAATTACCATTAATATTAATAAACCAAAGGTGCGCAGTACGTGTGACTTTTCAAGAACATCATCAGTATTAGTTTTCTCTCTTGGTTTAAGCAATGTTGAACCAATAGAAAGTAAGCACACCACAATACCAAACCCGGCATATACTTTAGGAAGTGTCGCTGAGGTAACCGTTTCGTATTCTTCAAACGGTAGTAGCGGAATTTGCCATGCAACCACAGCGTATAAAGTAAATAGCGCCAAGAATAAACTTGGCCCTATTAATTCTCGATTCGTCATTTTAAAACCTCGATTACGGCAATGTGCGGATAAAGCCAAGCTCTTCCATTACAGCTCTAAGCTGCACTTCTTGTGCTTCTAGTGACTTAATAAACTCATCTTTTTCTTGAAAAAGATTTAGCCAACCGTTACGAGCTCGTACAGCTTCCCACTCAGGTGTACTTTGCAACTCACGTAGTTTTTTTGTGTACTGTGCTAACTTTTCAGCGGGTAAATTAGGTGCAGCAAAAAGACCACGCCAATTAACAAATTCCATATCGTAACCTAGTGACTTAAGTGTGGGTATTTTTGGGTAATCAGGTAAGGGCTCACCCGATGTAACCGCTAAAATACGTGCTTGACCACCGTTAGCTACTTCAAGCGCTTCACTTAAGCCAGTAGAAAGTAAATTCACTTCGCCTGAAAGCAACCCAGCCTTAGCTTTACCGCCTGCATCGTAAGGAATATAACGTAGGCGTCGACCATCTATACCCGCAGCTTTAACTGCTTGAGCCGCCACTAAGTGATCCATACTGCCGCGAGCAGAACCGCCCGCTACTTTTACCGAACTTGGATCTTCTTTTATTGATTTAATAACATCCTCCCAAGTTTTAAATGGAGAATCGTTACGCACTACAAACGCGCCATAATCTGCAATCATACTGGCTACAGGTGTTAAATCGCGATAGCTATAAGGAATTCGGCCACTTAACGCGCGCAATACGATAGGCGTTGAGTTAACCATTAAAATATCGCCCTTTTTAGTGCCCGACTCAATTAAATACGCAATAGCACGACCGCCTCCACCACCAGACATATTTTGAAAAGATGCATTATTTTCAATGCCTGACTTAACTAAACCTTCGCCTATACCACGGGCTGTTGTATCCCAACCACCACCAGGTCCGCCAGGGATTAAAAAGTGAGTGTCGGCCATTGCCATTGGGCTGCTAAGTACTAACGATGCTGCAAGTATGGTCGTTTGTAATGATTTAAATAATTTCATTGTGTGTCCCTTTAAAATAAATACTGCATACGTGCACTAAAGCCCATACCAGAGTCTTCGTCGCCAACCAGCGCAGTAGTACCGGCACCTTCTACATCGCTGTAAATTAGATTACCCATAAACTTAATATCACTACTTACGTAATAAGATGTACCTAATGTATAAGTTGTCGCTTTTGTGCCTTGTAAGCTACTTGTAGCATCTACTTCTGAAACACGTGCCACCAACTCCCATGCATCTTTAATATTTTTAGGTTGTACAAATAATGCAGAGCTCGCTTTGTATTGGCGCTGTTCTCCACCTAAAAAGTAACTTGCCGATACATGAAAACCATCAAAGCGCTCGCCATCTAAAAAATCAGCACTATTAGCGGCATCAAGTGAGCGGCTTGCATATTCAGCCTCAAGTGTTAAAGAATCCGCCTGATAAGCAAACTCAAGACCGGTTTGCGATAAACTATCAAGTGGGCTTGTTACACCACCAGCAGCATAATCAACAAGGCGAGTATTAGTCTCGCGCACTTCACCACGCGCAAAACGTGCGCCTAATTCATTGCCACCCATATCGCGATATGAATGCCACACGCCTAAATGAATTACATCGCCAGGTGATGTACTCGACCATGTAGCACGCCCAGTAATAGCAAGAGTAAGCTTATCGTTTTCATCGCTACCTGTTGCACCAAATGCATCATTTTTATAAACGCCTATCGCGTAACGAAAGCCAGAGTCTTTAAAATATTGATAGGCAGAAGCGCCCCAACGAAAAAATGGGGAGAAAGTATTGGCAAGCGAACTACGCTCAATTGTATTAATGTGCTTTGAACTGGTTAATGCATTTAGCGATATATCTTCGCGAATTTTACCTGCTTTAACTTTAAGTCCGTTATCAAACGCATAGCGAACACGCGCCATCACTATTTCAGCAGTGCCTTCGGCAAACTCGAGTAACAACTTGTGATCCCAATTTCCGTGCTCACTTTCAACGTAAGTACGAATACGACGAGGGAAAAAATTGCTCCCGCCAGAGCCCTCGTTATCAGCATTGTAAGCACCATCAAAATAGTTGTAGTCGAGCTGAACCCGTCCACCAAACTCTAAATTAAAACCACTGGTTGTTTTTAGTGCACTTACTTCTTTTTGTAACGCATCTAATTCCTCTTGTAGTTTTTGCGTATCGTTATCGGCTAAAACGGATGTACTTGCTAATGCTGCAGCAACTGCCAAAGCGAGTTGTGTGTTACTTGCTTTCATTATTTTCTCCACGCTTGTGTATGTATTTATTGTCAGGTAGATAAGCGACGACAAACTGCTATCTAACTCGCAGCTTATTGTTAACGTGAAATTAACTAAATATTTAGAAGGTAAGGTGCATTGATGATCGTTATATGCTTTTTGCTCATAAAGTTCATGAACAAAAAGAGCAAAAACAGTTACTGTTATATTTTGATTTATAAACACTTTTAAAGGTTTGAATGATTACCGTACGAATAAATAGATAGGATTTTTGCAGCTCTAATAAAGCCCACAATAAAGTAGGCTTAGCTAATTATGATTTAGCAATACAACTAGAAAATCATTTTAGGAACATTTGAGGGGGTTAAGCGTTTCGCACTTACCATAGCAGTTTATTTATATACTATTAATTAACTGCTCAACAATGAATTTGTTAACATCACATTGTCAAAAAAGCCTGAATTTGGTACATTATTCCTTCAATAGTATTTATAAAAACAACTATAAGACCCTACAATGAAATGGAACTTCCTTCGACTCAGCTCTTGGCTAATTGCACTTACCTTATTAATTTTCTCTCATAATATTTTTGCGCAGCAATATAAAATAGATAAACCAGCTAATTGGGTTAATACACATATTATTGAGCAACCCAAACATTCCGACATAACCAAGGTACGTGACGGCACACTTTATTTGTTACTCGATAACCAATCCTATATACCGAGCAGACAAAAACAGCAACGCTATACGCGTTTGGTTATGAAAGCTTTAAATCAAAGTGGTGTTGATTATATAAGCCAGCTTAATCTTGATTTTGATCCAAGTTACGAGTCGCTAACACTAAATAGCTTAACGATTATCAGAAATAATGAGCGCATTGATAAGCTTGGTAGCGCGAGAATGACGATTATACAGGGTGAATCTGAGTTAGCTGAGCGTATTTATAATGGTAGCTTATCACTCAATATTATTATTGATGATATGCGCAGTGGCGACATACTCGATTACAGCTACACAGTGGCAGGTAGCAACCCTATATATGCTAATAAGTTTAGTACAAGACGCACGCTGAACTGGTCGGTACCCGTAGTGCAACAAAATATGCGTGTACTTTGGGGTAAACAAACGCCTTTACATATTAATACAATAAACGGCGCAGCTGATATTCAAGAAACGCTTAACAAATATGGCAAAGATTATTCTATAACTCTTTTTGAAGAACCTTTACTGGAGCAAAACTCTCAAACCCCAACGTGGTACGACCCGTATACACAAGTTTACTTTTCTGAGTTTGACGATTGGGGTCAGGTAGTTAACTGGGCATATCCGCTTTATCAATCAGCCATAGAAACCCCAAGCAGCATTTTAGATATAGCTGAAGAAATAAAAGCAAAACACACAAAAACATCAGATAAAATTGCCGCAGCACTGCGCTTTAGCCAAGACGAAGTTCGATATTTAGGGCTTGAAATGGGCACTAACTCGCATCAACCAACGTCAGCTTCAGAAACGCTTTCGCTACGATACGGCGACTGTAAAGATAAAACAGTACTGCTTATTTCGTTATTAAAAGCGATGGATATAGAGGCCTTCCCTGCGCTAGTTGATACAGAGGAAACCAAACGTTTAAAAGAACTTCCACCTTCAGCAAGTGTATTTAATCACGTAATTGTTACGCTAAAGCAAAACGGAGAGCGCTACTGGCTCGATCCTACGGTCAGCTACCAACGAGGTACTCTCGAATATTTAGAGCAGCCTGATTATGGCTATGCCCTAATTATTGATAAAGGTGAAAGCGCTTTAACGTCAATGGCGCAAAAGCCTGTACATACAAATGTATCTGTAGAAGATAACTTTTTTATTGCTGAAAAAGTATCTGAGCCATCACGTTTTGAAACCCAGTACACTTATGCTGAATTTGAAGCAATTAACCGCAGAAGCAATATAGCCAGCAGTGGTCTAAATAGCGTTGCTAAATCTTACTTCGAGTATTACCAAGGCTTTTTAACTGGTTTATCAGTCAATGAAGCAATGACTATTAGTGAGCAAGAGCAAACGGGTAAACTAATAACCAAAGAGTCGTATTTAATTAGTCAATTTTGGGAAAAAACAGACGAAGGCTACGAAGCTAGTTTTTACGCGAATGAAATACAAAATAGCGTTTACGAACCAAAGCAGGTAAATCGCACCGGCCCACTTTACTTTGACTATCCCAATATAATTAACACCACAATAAAACTACATTTTGCAGAAAAAGGTTGGGGATTTGATAGCGATCAAGAAGAAATTGATAACGACTACTTCAACCTAAAAACAACTACTGAATTTAATGATAATGTTTTAACACTGAGTTATGACTATTACGCAAAACAAGATCATATTAAAGCGGATCAAATAGATGATTATTTAGCACAGCGTAAAAAGTTAATATCAGCAACCCATTACTCTATTCTAAAATATGCAAAGGCGAGCGAAACTACTCAAACATCAGCTGATGTGCTAGACAGCCTTGGTTATAGCTGGCTTAAATATGTATTGGCTGGCTATATTTTAGTGCTCATATTCTTTTTCGCCGATTGGCGATTAGAGTCAGCAAAAAAAGTGAAATTTGAAGATAGTCCATTTTATGCAGTATCTGTAAGTAAGTTTATTATTTACAGTATTTTAAGTTTAGGCATATTTGTTAACTATTGGAGTTATCGTAATTTTAAAGCCATTAAAGAGCGCGACAACTCAAGTATCATGCCTATTGCTCGAGGTATATTTGCGTTTGTATGGTATTACCCTTTGTATCTCGCACTTGCAGAGCACAGCCAACAACAGTTAAACAAAAATAGAGTAATGCCAAACTGGACTGCCTTGACTCTTTGGCTAATGGTACTTGCCAGCGCCTTTGCTTATCGAATGGACGAATACGCAACCATAGTGATTTGTATAATGCCATTTTTATGGTTGCCTCTAGTTAGTTACATTGAGCAAACCGATACAAGTAAAGAAGCCCTACATCACAACTCGCACTGGCGAATTAGACAGTATTTAATCTCGCTTACGTTTGCACCTCTATTATTTTTAGGCGTACTTCAAGAAGTAAATATTTTACCCAATGCTGCAATTATAAAAGGCGATAGTTTATGGTCTTACCAAGTACACTTTTTAAAACGTAATCGCCTAACACCTGAAAACGAAGAAATACTTTATTTTTATAGCGATGCAGTATTTGATTACCGAGAAGACGGTAACGGAATAACCGAGAACTATATTTTTAGTTACTACAAAAACGATGACGGTAAGCTTGAATCAGATCTTAGTCACTTTAAAGACATAGAAAAAATAGAAACCACATACGGTAAAACCAAACTTGATAACACAAGCATTAAAGTAATAAAAACTGACGGTAGTGATTTCTTGCTCATTGTAGGGCGTCTAAACAAGCAGGATAAAGTACTAGTGGAGCAGATTAATTTACGTATAACAGCAAATAAAGTGCGTTAGTGGCTTAAAATATCCAGTTAAGTACGAATATTTTTAGCCATAAATTAAAGGCTGTTGATCTTTAGGGGCTAAGGTTTTACAAGCAATGCTTTTATAATAAAAATTCATATCAAATTATTTAATAAGTATTAAGCATCTATTTTTTATTCTTAATTGTTCAACCAAAGTAAGTATTTTTATTAAATGTCAGTGCTAACTAGCCGATTTATATATGAATAAAAAACAAACTCTTCAATAATAAGAATTATTTGCATTTGGGTGTTGACAGACACTTGAATCTAACTGATAATCACTATCAACAAGACGGCAAACATACTGACTTGTAACGGAATGAATTGATTTGTTTCTCGACCCTGAAACAACGTGTGGCGCACGTTAACAGCTATGGTTACTTGTTATGAACCGCAACGCCCCTTGATGTTGATGACGAGTAACCGCCCTACTATTTTACTTGCTACATTGCTCATATCGGTGACGGTAGATATGAAACTAAAAAAGCCCTTACGGGCTTTTTTTATGTCTGTAATTTAGTTGGTTAAATTAAACTAAATCAATTAACGACGGTTTTTACGTGCTCGCGCTCGACGCTGAAGCTTTTCTTCTTCTTTAGCTTGTTTTTTAGCTTCTGCAGCTGCGCGTAAACCAGCAACCATTACTTCTTCTTCCTCACGCATTTGCGGAGTTTCCATCGTAATACGGCCAATAATACCATCGCGCAATTCGTTGATTAGTATTTCAGACATTTTATACGTGTCTATTTGGTTACCACCACGAATACAACCACGCTTTTTGCCTGCCATTTCAACAAACTCCCAATCACTTTCAGGAAGTTCAGCGATTTTATAGCGCGCTTTTAAAAGCTCAGGATAAGTACGTAATAAATATTCAGCGGTATAACTTGCTACTTCTTCATACTCAAGTGCGGTATCACGAATGGCACCTGTAGCGCCTAAGCGATAACCTGAGTTTTCGTTTTCTACTTTTGGCCAAAGCATACCTGGCGTATCGTAAAGCATAATACCGTCTTCAAGCTTAATGCGTTGTTGTGCTTTCGTTACAGCAGGTTCATTACCTGTTTTTGCAACTATACGTCCAGCCAATACATTGATCAACGTAGATTTACCCACGTTAGGAATACCCATTATCATGGCTTTTATTTGCTTATCGGCGCCAACTTTATGCGGCACTAACTTTTTACACAGTTCATTGATACGATGTACTTCAGCTGCTTTATCGTGACCAAAAGAAATCGCTTTAACGCCATTTTCTTGTTCAAAATAATCCTTCCAAATTTGCGTCATTTTAGGATCAGCTAAATCAGCTTTGTTCAAAATTTTGATGACCGGCTTACCTTCACGCAAGGTTGCCACCATCGGGTTTTCGCTACTGTAGGGAATGCGCGCATCTAGCACTTCAATGATCACATCCATTTGTGGCATTATTTCTTTAATTTCATTACGGGCTTTATTCATATGCCCAGGGAACCACTGGATAGCCATTTTTAACTCCTAACGTATAATTAACCGCTATTTTAACTGGCAATTCATTTAATTGCGCTATACTGGCGCAAATTTTTTTAGATTAGTTGTTATGGCTCTTAAATCCACCATTATGAAGGTGCAATTATCGCTTAGCGATATGGACCGCCACGTTTACCAAGATTTTAGTTTAACCTTGGCACAACATCCGTCAGAAACCGACCAACGGTTAATGATTCGCTTACTCGCTTTTGCACTCAATAGCTGTGATGGTTTAGAATTTACTAAAGGATTAAGTGCTGATGATGAGCCTGAACTTTGGCATGTAAACTACAGCGAAGAAATAGAACTATGGGTTGAACTTGGCTTACCAGATGAAAAACGTCTTAAAAAAGCCTGTAATAAATCTAAAAAAGTGGTGCTATATACTTATGGTGAAAACAATCAAGCAATTTGGTGGCAAAAACACCAACCTAAATTGTATGAATTTAAAAACTTAAGTATTTTTAGCCTTGATTATGCAGCAACACAAGCACTTGCTGCTTTGGTTGATCGTGGTATCAAGCTCGCCATTACCATTCAAGATGGTGAAGTGTGGGTAAACACCGATACAACCAATATTGAAATAAAACCGCTAAAGTTAATGTAATTACGGTAGTTATACCAATTGCATTAAATTAGTTATCTATTATAGCGACAAGGAAATGAGTCGATAACAAGGCGAAAATTATGACATATAGTTGTTCTATATAAATAATTTTTAACGCAGGTAGCGGGTTATTTAATACGCTAGAATGATCATGTTTTTAATAAAATTGGTATTAGGGAGCATATGAAAGTTAAACACGTTATTGTTTTACATGGCTTGTATATGTCTGGCTTTGTTATGCGCCCACTGTGCTCTCGCTTGGAAGAATCTGGTGTTAAGGTATTAAACCTTACTTATAATACGCTTGATCCAAACCGCGATGCTATTTTTGCTCAAATTGATGAATTTATTGCAGGTGAACCTTCTGCACTCGTATGTCACTCAATGGGCGGATTAGTCGCTCGCGCATACCTAGAAGCTAATTCAGTTGCAAGCCAACACATTACAAAAGTAGTTACTTTAGGCACGCCTCATCAAGGTAGCCATATTGCACAAAAAATGAAGCAAAAAGGGTTTGAGTCTTTTTTTAAAAAAATAGCGTTGAATTTTTGCTTACACAAAATGGTAACTGGCCGTTTAAAGCGAAGCTTTTTAGTATTGCAGGTGACTTACCCATTGGTTTAATGCCCCTTATAGTTAAAGGCAGTAAATCAGATGGCACTGTATTGCTTGATGAAACTAAGCTCAAAGGTATGGCTGAACATAAAGTGTTCCATTTAAGCCATACCAGTATGATTTACTCACGCGAAGTGGTCGACTACATTTTAAAATGCTTAAGCGAGAATTAATCCTCGGCAGCCTCTGCAATTTTATAACTAATTAAAAATATAATACCCAGCACGAGTGGTATTGGCGCTGCTATATAACCAAAAAAGTCTGAATTAGCAAAGCTAGCTCCGGCCAAGTGAGCAACTAACCCTAGTACAAATGCTACCACCGCTATGCCTACAACAATTAACTCCGCTTTGTTTTGCTTAACTGTTTTTGCGTGCATGTTATCTCTCCTAATTATTTCGACAACATTATTATGCGCCGTTAGGGTGGATGATTTTTGACCTGCATCAATAAAAAAATAGCTAAGTTATTACCTTGAATAAAGTTTGTTTTAGATCATGATTTATATACTTTTGAGGTTTATTTACTTTTGAGGGGTAGTATTTTTATTAATCAGACCCACTTCTATTAATAGTCTAAAGTGAATATAGGTATCAAAAACAGCTAATAGGTTAAAACTATTAACTAGATGCATTTAAACGATTTTACTAACTTATCGAAATTAGTAATACTTATCACAAGTTCACAAACAAACGGTTATTCAGGAGCAAGTTATGTCACATGTAAACGCAATTGGTCTAAACAGCGCAAAAAGCGAAGACATCATAAAGTCACTCAATACGTTATTGAGTAGCTACCAGATTCAATACATGAACGCGCGTGGCTTTCACTGGAATATTAAAGGCCGTAACTTTTTTGAACTACACGTTAAGTTTGAAGAAATTTATAACTTACTACTTCTAAAAGTAGATGAAGTTGCAGAACGTATTTTAACGTTAGATGGCGCACCTCTACATGCATTTTCTGATTACCTCGAAGTAAGTAAAATTAAAGAAGCTAAAGGTATTAGTGATGGTGTTACAGCCGTAGAGAACCTACTCGCTGGTTACAGTACGTTAATTCACATGCAGCGCGATATTTTAAACCAAGCAGGTGATGCAGACGATGAAGGCACAGCCTCACTAATGAGTGATTACATCTCAGAGCAAGAAAAACTGGTTTGGATGTTAAAAGCGTACTTAGATTAATTTTAATCTAAAAAAGATAAAAGCCCTCATAGAGGGCTTAATTAGGGATGAATCGTCGAATAATCAAACGTTTCGATTATTATATTAACCCCTTATTCAATCTAAACAACGCACCTGTTACCAGTGGCGTTTTTTTTGACTTAAGCGGGTAATAAAAAAGCCTCAGTGACAACCGAGGCTTTTTATTGTGAATAACAATACTAGAAGCTAATACTGCTATTGTTGATTAAAACTTACTTCTAAAACCAATGTATATAGTTTGACCGATTGGATCATACGTACCCGCATCAGTTTCAGTACCCGTATCAGAACCACTAATACCAGAAACGATACGCGGTGGCTCTTTATCAAATAAGTTATTAGCCCCTGCATATAACTCCATTGAATCACTGATATGATAGCTTGCTTGCACATCATGGTATGTTACAGAGCCAACACCAACTGAGCCAGCCGGAATATTCAAGCCACTTAAGAATTGATCGTCAAAATCTGCGCTTCCAGTAAATGTCATACTCCAATTAAAGTCGAAGTCATTAACTTTATAGCCAAAGTTCCAGTTTGCTTTATGTTCAGATGCGCCAACTTCACCAGCGAATACATCTTTATCTGCACCTGGTAATGGAATACTGTAACCATCAATTAAATAGGTATATGCTAGGCGAGTTTTGAATGCACCAGGCCCTATATCAGTAGCATAAGTTAACGTTAAGTCGACACCTTCAGTCCCTAAACCACCGCTGTTCGACACACCACTGTCGATAAATTCTAGCGAACCTGCACTGTTATTACCCGATGGAGCACCGCGACGTGTAATGAAATTACAGAAACTATCATCACCACCACCATAACATTGCTCAAGGATAAACTGGCGAGGGGTAGAAACTATTGCATCATCAATTTCTATATCAAAGTAGTCAAGTGTGATATCTAAACCCGATATTAAGTTTTCAGGTGTAAAAACAACCCCCACTGTCACTGAGTCACCCACTTCTTCTTTAAGATCGGTATTGCCACGGTTAAAACCACTGATACCTTGTAAATCAGATTGGTTAAGCGTAAACGCACCATTGGTAGCAATATTGCTGGCAACACCAACATCTGCACGACATGAATCGCCTGATGCACCACCACCACTACTTGTAATTCCTAAACAAGGATCGTTTAAGCCGCTTGGAAATGTTTGTGAAGGTGGAGAAAATAATTCATCAATATTAGGTGCACGGGTTGAGCGAGCTCGAGTTGCACGTAAACGTAAGCTATCTGTCACTTCCCAATCTAAACCTACATTCCAACTCTCAGTATTACCTACTGTAGAGTAATCAGACAAACGCACTGCTGCATTCATCGTGACTGAATCAAGTACTGGAATATTTGTTTCAACATAATATTCAGTTACATCAAATGAACCTTCAGTTGCTGGAATTGCATTACCCGCATTAAGGCCAGATTGTTGTAATGCATCAAATTCACTACGAGAAAACTCTTCACGATATTCAAAACCGGCAGCAATCCCCACTGTACCTGCTGGTAACTCAAATAAGTCACCAGAGATGTTACCACCAATAATTTCTTGTTCTACAGAAGTAGAAAGTGAACTAGGAGCGCGTACAAAATCAATAGCATCTTGCGATAGTGAATTAAAGCCAAAAATATTAACCGGCGCACAGCTGAAGCCGCGAGCTGTTTCATCAATACAGATTGCTTCGTTAGTTATGCCATCGCCATCTAAATCAAAGCGATCGTTAACAGCCTCTAAACCTTGACGGAAACTTTGTACGTTAACCAAACCACCTGATACTTGTGACTCTTTTGTTTTACCATATACATAATAAGTGTCGTAAAACCAATTATCATTGATTTCACCTTGAAAACCTAATGCAATACGGAACGTATCACGCTCTGCACGTGCTCCACGGTTACCAATGTCGCTCAAACGCTTTGCAAAGAAAATATCTCGGCTACCGTCACCATCTGTATCTGTTGCTGCATTATAAATATCATCAGGTACGAAGGCATTGCGCAATAACTCTCCATTAACTTCAAATTCAATAGGAACACGGCCATTAGCGTAAATATCATCAGATGCAAATGGGAATGGTTCTAACTCTGAGCGAGTTGTGCTAGATGCATATGTCCCTTCATAGAAAAAACTGTGTTTATCATTTAGTTCATAACTACCATTTGATGCAAATAAGTAACGCTCTGTTGGAATCGCGATTGTACGAACACCACTTCGGTTAAAGCCATTTGCAGCAACACCATCGCCACCATTAGTGCTAAACGAGTCTTGTAGATTATTATTTTGATCAAATGTAAAACGAGTATCCCCTGCATCAAATCGACCTTGAGGTGGGAATGATGAGAAGAAAGGACGTACGGCATCAAAAATAGCATTTGGATTAGCGGCTGGATCATCTTCAAAAAAGATTTGTGAAAATTGGTCCACGGCAGAACGGTCACGATCACGAGAATAAACAGCACCCTGATCGGAATAACCTAAGTGGAACATTGCATGACCTTTGCCATCATTGCTAGTTAAACCAGATGTAAAAGAAAATTGTCGAGACTGGTCATCTCCTTCTTTTGATTCGCCAAATTGGCCTTCAAATTCGATACCTTCAAAGTCATCTTTTAAAACAAAGTTAACCACACCTGCGACTGCATCTGAACCATATACTGATGATGCGCCACCAGTCATAATTTCAACTCGCTCAATAAACTGGCTAGGAATAGTGTTTAAATCTACTGCTGAGCTACCAGGTAAACCCGATACATAACGGCGACCATTAACAAGTACTAATGTTCTTTCTGATCCTAAATTACGCAAATCAACCGTTGCAACACCAGCACTTGCTGTGTTGAAGTTTGAATTAGTACGGCTAATAGCTGGTGAACCGAATGCAGGGTTATCTAATAATAGATTTTGAATATTAAGAGAACCAGATGCATCAATTGCTGCACTATCTACAACCTGAATTGGCGCAGAGGACATAGCCTCAGCTGAACGAATACGAGAACCTGTTACTTGAACTCGTTCTATTTTTTTTATTTCATCCTCTTCGGCTGCAATACCTTGAAATGAAAATCCCGCAAGTAATACGCTGCTTAGCGCTACTGTTAGCGACGATTTTTTAAATAATCGCCCACTACCATTGTTAGTTAATACCATGTAATTCCCCTGAATTATTTTTTCTTGAATTGTTATTTTTGTAACTAAATAGTTACCTCACGAATCACATTAAGGGGATTAGCATTGAGACTCTATACACGTTCCTTACAAGGCGCCTATATTGGTACAAGTTGCAAGTTTGGTGGGATAAGTGAACAAATCACAATGGTTTTATAAAAATATTATATTTTCGTAACATTTTTTTCCATTAAGTACGGTCTTTATTAATCTGTACAACGAGGATATAAAATAATGACCACTTCTTTTCATGCATTAACATTTGTTAGCAACACTGAATTTGCAACATTTTTAACAAGTAGAGTGCAAGAACATAGACACTTTGAATCTCAATCCCTAACACAACAAAAGAGGTTAGATCAGATAGATACAAGTCAATACAACGTACTTTTTTATGAGTTAACAAGCATGTCTGACCCTATGCAAATAGTGCATTTAACTGAACTTGCTAAAAAACTGAAATTAGTCATTATTGCCCAGTCGGACCATTTTGCGAGTTTTGCTTTTGAAGTGGGCGCGGTTGATTTTTTAATATTAGATTCAACTGCACCACGTATTGATAAATGCTTTGATAAACTGATTCACCTTTGCCCGATTGCAAGCGCGGCCGAACGTCAATATCAGCAAAGCGCACAAACTGAAAAATCATCATCACATATAGTAGTTAAAGATGTAGGTAAGGTAAGGTTAATTGATATCAATGATATTATTTGGATAAATGGTGCAGGCAATTATGTAGAGCTGCATTTTATCCAAGGTAGTACACCGGTATTACACCGCGAAACCATGAAAAATATTGAGCAGCAGCTAGAGCCTGAAGGGTTTATTCGTATTCATCGCTCAACGCTGGTAAGAAAACAAGCTATTTGTGAACTGATGCCTACTGACAGTGGCGATTATAAAGTAAGGCTAAAAAACGATATGTGCTTAAACCTTTCAAGGCGCTATAAAGGCTGTTTAGAGAGTATTATAAGCCCTCTTCAGTAGCGGTTTATAATACTCATATTAATTACCAGTTCTGTTTTATATAACTGTCATTTGGACGCTCTAATAAATAGCTTTCAGTATCTTTATAAAAATTAACTTCTACATCGCTATTTTTCCATACTTTTTCAAACATGTTTTTAGCTATGATATTAATGTTTATATAGTCAACTCGTTGATAGCCAAGTTCTTTTACACCCGCAAAATAGGCCTCTAGCGAATCAAGACTATCCAGAGTTAACAGCTCAAACTCTTTTAAGTTAACAATCACAAACTTAATCGTATTTTCAGGGTGAGTGCTCAATTCTTGAATAACACCATTAGTTAATGATGTTATACCTTCATTATTAAAGCTCCCCTTCAATTTTAAATACATATGAGGTGGCTGCGAGAAAATCTGGAATTCGCCATGTGCTCCAAACATAAATTGCCTTACAGATATCAACTTATATATAGAATAATACAATTTTCCAATTTTGCAGTTAATTTAACAGAGCAATAAAAAAGGCCATTTCGAGGGCTTTTTCTTCTAAGCTTTTAAAACGACCTGATGCACCACCGTGTCCTGCATCCATATCTGTTTTAAAGACTAAAATATTACTATCTGTTTTAAGTTCACGCATTTTTGCAACCCACTTCATAGGCTCCCAATACTGCACTTGCGAGTCATGAAGGCCCGTAGTAACAAGTATGTTCGGATAGTTTTGCGCACTAATATTATCATAAGGTGAGTAATCTTCAATTACATCATAAAACTGTTGATCGTTTGGATTACCCCATTCATCGTATTCATTTGTTGTGAGCGGAATACTCTCATCAAGCATTGTGGTTAATACGTCTAAAAATGGTACATGACAGCCAACACCGCAATATAACTCTGGTGCTTGGTTTACAACCGCCCCCATTAATAAACCACCGGCACTGCCGCCTGAGGCAAACACCTTATTGCTATCACAATAACCTTGATCAACAAGCGCTTTTGTCACATCAATAAAGTCACTAAAGCTATTTTTTTTATGCTCTTTTTTACCTTGCTCGTACCACTCGCGGCCTAGCATTTCAGAGCCTCGAACATGTGCTATTACATAAACAAAACCACGATCGAGCAAGCTCAGTGACGAACTAGAAAAACTAGGATCAATCGTATAGCCATAGGCGCCATAGCCGTATTGAAATAACGGATTTGAGGCATCCTTTTTAAAGCTGTCTTTTCGATAAACAACAGACACAGGGACTTTGATTCCGTCGCGAGCAGTTACCATTAATCGCTCTGACTGATAGTCATCGGCATTAAAACTACCGAGTACTTTTTGTTGTTTAAGTAGTGTTTTTTCGCCTGTTGCTAAATCAACATCATACAAAGAACCCGGTGTTGTTAAGCTTGAGTAATAAATACGCGCAGTACGTGTTTCTGGCTCTGGGTTCATTGCTATAGCGGCATAGTAACAAGGATCGGCAAACTCAAGTGCCATACAATTTCCTTGCCTATTAACAACTACAAATCGAGATTGCCCTTGCTCGCGTTCACTCAATACTAAAAAGTCATTAAATAACTCAACACCTTCAAGCAGGACATTTTCTCTGTGAGCTGTATGCTCAAGCCATTGTGTTTTATCAGCAATCGTTTCGTTTGTTGCCGTCATTAATCTAAAGTTTTTAGCTTGCCAGTTAGTCACAATATAAAATGTGTCACCTAGCTTATCTACGTCAAACTCGTGGCCATCTTCACGCGGCATTAATGCTTCAAATTCGCCAGTGGGCTTATTAGCATCAAGCACCCATGTATCGTTGGTCTCTGTCGATGCTAAATCAATAATAATTAAGCTTTCGTCGCGGCTTTTACCAAGCCCCATAAAAAATCTACTATCTTGCTCTTCGTAAACCATTACGTCTTGGCTTTGCTCGCTACCAAGCTCATGCCGAAACACTTGATAGCCTAATAATGTTTTAAATCTTTTTTAACATAAAAAACGGTTTTATTGTCATTAGCCCAAACAACTTGCCCTTCTGTGTTTTCAAGTACATCAGGTAGCATCTCACCTGTTTCAAGGTTTTTAAAACGCACTAAATATATACGTCGGCCTTCAGTATCTTCAGAATAAGCCATAAGTTGTTCACACGGGCTAAGAGCGACTTCACCTAATTCAAAAAATTCGAACCCTGCCGCTAGCACATTTATATCTAGTAAAAGCTCTTTATTATCAGCCTCTATGCTGGTACTACGGTAATGGCGTGAATATTCATCATCGCCACGCACTTCTGAGTGATACCAATACTTTCCGTCTTTAACGGGTACCGAGTTATCGTCTTTTACAATACGCGCTTTAAGCTCTTCAAATAGTGTATTTTGTAATGGTTTTATAGGTGCTAACTGTTTATCACAATAGGTATTCTCAGCATGCAAATGCGCTAGTACGTGTTCATTTTGACGTTCATCATCACGCATCCAATAATAGTTATCGACACGTGTTTTATTATGCGCATTGAGTATATGAGCTTGCTTTTTAGCGATAGGGACGTTAGACAATAAATTTAGAGAGTGATCAGGATGAGGCACAGAAAAGACCAATTTGAAAAACAACAATAATCGCAGTTTACCATAAAAATAAAAAAGCCCACTCAATAGTTGAGAGGGCTTAGAAGGTAATACGTTTCATTACTAAAATCGTTCTACCTATGGGAAGAAGGTTCTTTATATTTATTAATCTGATACTTGTATCCATGCCATAGCCCAGCTTTGTCCAATGCCGGGTTCAAACATAACTTTATTCTCATCATTAACACGGCAAAATTCATTGAATGGCCAAGGCCTACATTGATAAATTTTTCCCGTTTTAGGTTGTAGTACTTTTGTACCTGCATTGTAAGAATCGCTACTTTGTGGATAAATAAATTCATATGCGTCACATTCTTTAACTACATAATCATCACATTTCGCGATGCAATGAAAATCAACTTGGACTTTACAAATACCACTACTTTGCAATGCAAAAATTTCATTTTGTCGATAAGCAACAACGAGCCCTTGTTCAGTCATTCGCCCTGCGCTTATTAATGGTATATGCACATTAATGTGCTCGGCAACTAAACGCGGCCATGCATGGGGTTCACCTTGCTCTAACGAGGTGATTTTATAATCAAACGATAAACTGACTAGCTCTCCTTGCAAGTCATAAAAGGTTACACTCACCACATCACCAATAAATAATTGGGTATGATGATTTAAACAACCTATAGTTGACCACTTTCCACAGGCCAACGACGTATGCATAAACACAGCAACACCTTAAGAGTCACAAACTATTACCCATACCTATATGGATACACAAAAAATACATCTAGGGCAAGTTATACGCACTAATAAATCGTGCAAAATATTTATCCTCACCTTAATAAGCTAATAACTTGATGATTATAATTTGCAACCACACAACAATCAAACAAAAGAATGCAATCAAAATAAAAAACCAACCCTTTAAGGTTGGTTTAATGAGTTTTTAACTAAATAAATAAGTTAAAGGCTCTTTCGCCCACGTAAATATCAGCAACACCAATAAAGATATAAATATTAACCACGCAGGCCAAGACGCTTTTGTTACTTTAGCCTCAGAGTCATCCGCTTTTAACTCTTTTGAGCCTGTGATCATCGCCTTAACTAGCGGCTTTCCTTTTATTCTATAAACAATAATAGCTAATACATGCAAGCCAATAGCATAAAGTAAAATGTCAAAATTCAGCTCATGTAGCCAATTGGCAAAATCAATCGTATCGCTAGACACATATTGCGCAAGCGGCCCGTCAGTTAAAATACCATCACTGCTCATTAAGCCACTTACAAGTTGCGTTATGATCAATATAAAAAACACTATCACCATACAGCTACCGGGTGCTGAATGGCCTAACGAGTCGCTTGGTGTTTTTAGCGCCTTTAAAATAGTACCAGGAGAGTGCAGTAACCCACTTAATCTCGCGGTTTTACTACCAATAACACCCCATATTAAACGTGTTACTATAAGTGCTAAAGTAAAAAAACCTGCAACAAAGTGAAGCTCAATCATGCCCTCTTCAATACTAAAATAAAGCACTGCAATACTTACAACCAAAAACCAATGAAAGCATCTAATAAACCCATCCCAAACTTTTAACGTCGTCATTGTGCCTATCCTTAAAAAAACAGTATTATTTAATTTGTTAACTACTTTAACATCATAATATTAAGGTATACTTATGAGCCATTCTACAAGCCGTGAGAGTAAATATCATGCAACCAGTTAAAAAAGCTATTTTAAAAGGCTTTTTAGATATGCTACCACTGTGTTTAGCCGTTGTTCCTTGGGGTATTTTATGCGGCTCTTTAGCGATTCAAAATGGTTTTAGCGCCTTTGAAACCCAAGCAATGTCGTTATTAGTATTTGCAGGCTCTGCACAGCTTGTTGCGATTGAACTTATGGCGGGCAACACACCATTGCTCACAATTTTATTCACAACGTTTATTATTAGCTCTCGGCACTTTTTATACGGTTTAGCTGTGCGTCATAAGGTCATTGATCAACCTATGCGTTGGCGCTTACCGGTGAGCTTTGTTTTAACCGACGAGCTGTTTGCGTTTTCTCATCATCGAAAATCGTATAGAACAAAAACACGCTTAATATACGCATTGAGCGCTGGCTTTAGCTTTTATATTGCATGGAATATTTGGACGTTAATTGGCATTGTAGCGGGCACAATGCTGCCCGACTTAACTAATTTAGGGCTCGACTTTGCGATTGCTGCCACGTTTATCGCGTTGGTTATTCCGGGAATCAAAAATTTGGCCTCACTTGTTACGGTAATTGTAGCAGGCGTTAGCGCAACGCTTTTAAAAAGTACCGGGTTTGAGCTATGGCTTGTTTGCTCAGCGTTGTTGGCAATGAGCGCAGGTTACGCTACAGCAAGACTAACCGCTAAAAAGGAAGCAACGCTATGATGACAACTATTTTACTCATGGCGTGCATTACATTTTTTACGCGTTATTTATTTTTACACCGCGCTTTACCGTTTAAAGTAGGTCCTAAAATGCAGCAATTTTTAAGCTTTAGCGCACCTGCGGTGCTTACAGCAATTTGGGTGCCTATCGTGTTTTTGAATGAAGATGGCATTAACTTAAACTGGCAAAACCCTTATTTAAGCGCAGCGATAGTCGCCATTATTGTTGCCTATAAAACACATAATATTTATTACACAACGCTTGCCGGTATGGGACTATTTCTAATTTTAAATTAGAGTGCTCTTTATACTTTATGAAATACTGTACTCAGGTTAAAATACCGGTAACAACAATAAAAAGACGCCAAAATGCACGAATTTCATCAATTAAGCGCAACAAGCTTGCAGGGTCAACCTATTAACTTTAATGATTTTGAAGGTAAAGTTGTGCTTATTGTTAATACAGCAAGTAAATGTGGATTTACCTACCAATACGAGTCGCTGCAAGCTTTACATAATAAGTATGCCAGCCAAGGTTTAGTAATTTTGGGGTTTCCGTGCAACCAGTTTGGTCAACAAGAACCCGGCGGCGCAACACAAATAGAGCAAGGATGTTTAATCAATTTTGGCGTGAGTTTTTTAATGGCGGCCAAAGTAGATGTAAACGGTGAGCATGCACATCCCGTCTTTCGTTACTTAAAATCAGCCTTGCCTGGTTTTTTAACACGCAAAATAAAGTGGAATTTTACTAAGTTTTTAATTGCCGCAGATGGCATGCCAATTAAACGCTATGCACCTTTTACTAAACCCGAAAAGTTAGAACTTACAATCCAAAAAGCATTAGCGCAGGCTAAAAGCACGCTTTAAAAGTAATAAAGAGGCGCGAGGCCTCTTTATTGCCAATACTATTAAAACTTAAACATATCGACTAACTGCACATTTAAACTCTCAATATTAATTGGTATTGTATTTATACTAGCGTGATTTAGTCGGTGTAATCGCTTAAATCGTCTTCGCCTAGATTTTTACGCAAGCGTTTTTGCTCAAGGTAGTCTTCCAACTTTTTCTTAACCTTTTGCTTGTTCTTATCGTGTTGATTACGTCCGAGCATTTCGTACTCGTCTTCAACAAAATCGTCATCTAGCGCATCGTAACTAAATGTCTTACCCACAACCCACTCCATAAAGTGTTTGAGACCAGCCAAGGATTTTATTATCGCAATAGCCGGTAAATTAAAAATGTTTAACACCAAAATGCGCTGCAAATTAGCATCAAAATAAAGCCACGTGACTATCGTAAATAGTCTTCATGTCAGTAATGTGAATAAATAGCGTTAAATTTCAATTGTGGAAAGTGAGAGTTTTTTATCGTATCGATAAATATTGCTTATAGATTTGTAGAACTTAGTTAATTTGACTAAAAAATAGTTTATTTTTAACTTAACCCAACCTATTAAAAAGGCCTCGAACAAATTAACTTACTGTTTATTATAATAAAAAAATAATGGCATTAAACTTGTTATTAGTTAATAGTCATCAACAAAAAAGCAGAGAATACACATGAAAAAATTACTATTAGTTAGCGCATTAATTTGTACACCAGCAGCTATGGCTCATAACGACAACGATTCTGCAATTTCATTTAGCAGCGATGAATGTAACGTCGAATTTAAAAACGACGTACGTATTAAACCAAACGAATTAGAAATTTTTACTGCCAATAATAAAGCCATGCTATTTAATACCCATGGTGACTTAACCGTAAATGGCGAATTTGTAGCACTTAATAACTCACAACGCGAAGCGCTAACCAAGTACTCTGATAGCTTACGCACTCAATTGCCTGAAGTAGCTAATATAGCGCTTGAGGGTGTTAAAATTGCCGGAGTAGCATTAGAAGTAGTAGGCAATGCATTTAATATTGACGGCCTTGATAATATGTCAGAGCTTATGGACGACATTAAAATCGAAGTAGAAAACACATTTTACCAGCAAGGTACATTTGTGATGGGCCAACAAAGTTTTAATCAATTTGGCTCAAACTTTGAACAACAATTTGAGCAGCAGATAGAAACAGCGGTTGAATCAGCTGTGATGCAATCAATGGGCAGTATTTTAGTTGCTTTAGGTTCTGAGTTACTTGGTTCAGGCGGTGATATGGATGCCTTTGAACAACGTATGGAAAATATGGGCGCACAAATAGAAGAAAAAGTAGAGCTACATGCAAGCGCACTAGAAGAACGTGCTAACTCTTTATGTGGAAACTTTGCTGATATTGCAAAACAAGAAGAGCAATTAGTAATGCAAGTGCCAGAGCTTGAAGGTTACCAGTTATTTAGCTTTAAACAAAATTAGTACAGCAAACGTTATTTAACATCCCTTTGGCAGCACTTAAGTTTACTTAAATGCTGCTTTTTTGTGTTTCGCAAACTTATACCAACCTGCATAAATCTTTGATCAATTTAACGAATTAAATTGCACTATAACTTCGTTAAAAATTTTCATTTAGAACAACTAGATACAAAAACTTTTGCCTAGTTCTAGCGTAATTTTCTTAACGTTAAATAGACCCCATATATAAGCAGATTGGTATTACTTTTTAGCTAATAAAGTAAGCTTACCCAATGTAACTATTGCTTGCTCAATTTGCGCGCTCCATTGCACACCATAACTTAACCTGACGCAGCTTTTATATTTATTAGAGGCCGAAAAAACAAGCCCAGGGGTAATACTAATACCGACCTCAAGCGCAAGTAAAAACAATGTTTGGCTATCGTACTCGCCTCCTAAATCTAGCCACATTACGCAGCCTCCTTTTGGATTGCTTATACGTGTGTTTTTTGGCATTGCTTGTTGTAAGCACCATCGCATACGCTCTTTATTATCGCGCAAGCGCTGCCTAAGTACTTTTAAATTTCGGTCGTACTCGCCGCTGGCAATAAATTCAGATAACGTCCATTGGTTTATTAAAGAAGCAGAGCAACTTAGCGCTCTTTTATATCGCCTTGCTTGCGTTGCAAATTTACCCGCAACTAACCAACCTACACGATAGCTCGGCGCTGCCGTTTTAGAAAAAGATGAGCAACTAATCACTAATCCTTTTTTAGAGTACGCTAAAGCAGGTGTGCCTCGTTTTGCCGTAAAATATAAATCGCCGTATACGTCATCTTCAATAAGCACTACGTCATGACTTTCAAGTAGCTCCACCAGCTGCTGCCTATTTGTATCAGGCATAAAGCTGCCCACAGGGTTACTAATTGCAGTCGAGAATAAACACGCTTTTATGTCATGTTCATTTAAAGCGCGTTCCAAATCACTTAACCAAATACCATTATCTGGGCACAGTGGTATTTCGAGCGCTTTAAGCCCTAGGCTTTCTATTAACTCGATAATTCCGTGATAACAAGGCGTCTCAATAGCAACTACATCGCCAGGCTTTGTTACACATTTAAGCGCAATAGCCATGGCTTCTTGCGCACCATTGGTGATCACAAGCTCGTCCATATCAATGCCAATACCAAAATCTAAATAGCGATGCACCAATTGCTTTTTCAGCGGTACAAACCCATCTGTTGGCCCATAGTTAATAGCTTTACTGCCCGCAATTGTCATTACACGGCGCATGTTTCTGGCGAGTGCTTTATCGGTGGGTGCAGCAGCAATTGGATTAGCAATACCAAAAGGGACTACGTTAGCTTGATGAATCGCACTGTACACCTGCTCTATTAAGGCTTGTTTATTTACCACAACAGGCTCGCGACTTAATTTAACGCGCTTAGGCAAATTGCGCGCCATGCTAACGACTTTTAAAAAATATCCCGATTTTTCACGTGCTTCTACTAACCCCTGATCTTCAAGTACTTGATACGCTTGTTTTACGGTAGGGATACTTATGTTTAAGTTATCTGCCATTTTGCGCAGTGATGGAAGTTTTTCGCCAGGCAGTAAAACCTGTTGGGCACTCATATCTCTGATCAACTGAATAACTTGCTGATATAAAAACTCATGCCCTTGGCTATTTTTTTGTCTTATCATCACACACCCAATCTGTATAGGTTACATTTTTACTTTTCTGTATATGGTAAGTATACAGATAGGTCTTAAAATAGCCATTCAATCGGGCTTTGGAGAGTAACCATGAAAAGTGCAGCGCTATACATTACAACCGTTTTAATCTGGGGTTCTACTTGGTTGGCCATCGAATTTCAACTGGGCGATATTGCGGTAGAGTTATCGTTATTTTATCGCTTTACTATTGCAGCGCTTTTGATGTGGTTATATGTAGCGTACAAAAAACCCGACATGCAATTTAAATTACTAGATCATGGCTTTTTTGTTTTATTAGCCATTTGTAATTTTGGATTAAACTATTTAATGCTTTACTGGGCGCAAAATTACTTAACCTCCGCAATGACCTCAATTGCCTTTTCAATGCTGCTGGTTATGAACATAGTTAACACTCGACTATTTTTTGGAAAGCCAATCTCAAAACGAATTTATACAGGTGCTGTACTCGCTGTGTTAGGTATTACGTGTCTGTTTTGGCCACAGTTACAGCAGTTCGACTTGAGTAATGGTGCGTTGGTCGGGTTACTACTTGCCCTTGGTGGCACCTTTGTGGCTTCATTAGGAAACATGGTAAGTGTTCGTAATTCTCGTAAGCAAATTGGTGTATTGCAAGGCAATGCATGGGGTATGTTATACAGCGCCATAGGCTTAGCTTTATATGTATTAATGAACGATGTGCAATTTAGTTTAAATGCTCCACCAAGTTACTGGTTATCACTACTTTACCTATCAATATTTGGCACCGTAATCGCTTTTGGGTGCTACTTTGCGCTGCTAAGAAATATAGGCCCTGAAAAAGCCAGCTACGTTATTGTTTTATTTCCATTAGTGGCAGTAACACTGAGTAGCTTTTTTGAAGGCTTTGAATGGCATGCAAATACCTTTGCAGGATTTAGCCTAGTGCTATTAGGTAACGCCATTGTGCTTACCCCAACAAAACAAATTAATGCCTTTTTAGCAAATAGAGCAATAGCTAAAAGTGGCTCCGTCCCCAGTTAGACGCGTTATTTAACGCAACTAACGCAAAGCGCCTACAGTATGTAGGCGCTTTTTTATTACCAATATAGTGAAAAACAAATAAACTCATCATTGCAGTGCCATTGACTCGTTATAATAAACGCCATCATCAATGAACAATTTCAAATAATTTAAGCTGTTTTTTGATTATATATTTACCCACATTAGTAATTATCAATAACAGCAACTTTACTGATATAAAACATAGCCGAAAAGCATGAAGAAAAACACTTTAATCAAAATAATTTAATCTGAATAATTAGTCAAAAAAAACAAAGTAAAATGCATAAAAAACCTAAACAAGTACACAAGCCTTGCAAATATAGAGCAATAGGTATTTTGTTTTTTAAATAACTATTCAAAACACTTATTTAAAAAGTAAAATCGAACGTATTTAAAAGATTTTCACATCAAAATAACTAATGCTTCACACTCAATTTTTATCGTTGTATTTTTAATCAGTTAACGTGCAAAATGCACTCGATTTCAACAGACAAACTCGGAGCAAGGTAATGAATCCAATTAATACATTAAACCAAACGGCATCTGCGCACATTGCAGTTAAACCAACTAACCGTAAAGCAAAAATGTTAGCTAGACTTAACACTATTGGTAAAAGGTTAGCACTTAGCGGCGCAGCTCAATATAAATAATCACCCAACCATGATTATTTTTGCGGTGCAGCAAACACTCAACCACTAAATGAAGCCTCTTCTTTAGCTCCCACAGTTTGCTGCAACCTATTTATTATTCAAAAACTGCCTTAATTTCTATTTATTTACAAAAAAAACCTCATTTACGTACAAATATTAGGCAAACAGTCATTTTGCTATTTACACAGCGGTATCACCTAAGTATTATTCTGCGTCACGGAGAGATGGCAGAGTGGTCGAATGCACCGGTCTTGAAAACCGGCATGGGTTTATAGCCCATCTAGGGTTCAAATCCCTATCTCTCCACCATATTTTAATTGGTGGCTTTTTTTACTTCCATCAATACAACCGGTTATGCGTTGGAGAGGTGTCCGAGTGGCCGAAGGAGCTCCCCTGCTAAGGGAGTATAGAGTTTGTAGCTCTATCGAGGGTTCGAATCCCTCCCTCTCCACCATACTTAATTTAAACCACTTAATTGTGGTTTTTTTTGTGCCCAAAATTTAACACCGATACTAAATTGGGAGGGTGAGAACCCTCGACAGGGTTCGACAAAATGTCTGGAACATTTTAGG
>NZ_BADY01000080.1:0-60777 GCF_000241185.1 Pseudoalteromonas sp. BSi20495 | reverse complement strand
AAGTAAAACAGGTTAACATGCTTTTAGTATAAAAATTGTCTAAGGACTGAACCCATATGAAAAAGAACATTCTTGCGGCACTGATTAGTTTATCATGTGCACTAGGCTCAACAGCAGCTAATGCTGAAGATTTACTAAACGTTTTTGAAATAGCGACAGCTAATGATCCTACCGTTTTAAAGGCAAAAGCCCAAGCAGATGCACAATCTTACGAAAGTGATCGTGCTATGAGTGTATTATTGCCTCAAATTAATTTAACTATGGGGTATGACAAAAGTGATGCTACGTCTTACCAAAGTGTTGGTGATTTAGCCAGCCAAGTACAAGTTGAAAGTGACACAGACCAATTCACACGTGGTGTTAGCTTAAGCCAAACATTATTCGACTTAGGCGCTTGGAATTCTTTAGGTATTGCTGACAAACAAGCTCTGCAAGCAAGCGGTCAGTACGATGCAGCTAAGCAAAACTTAATTGTACGCGTTGCTGAAGGTTATTTTAACGTATTAAGTGCGGTTGACAACCTTGAGTTTATAGAAGCCGAAAAACGTGCTATTGAGCGCCAACTTGAACAAACAAAACAACGCTATGCGGTAGGCTTAACAGCTATTACAGACGTACACGAAGCACAAGCACAGTTTGATAATTCAGTAGCTCAAGAGATTATTGCAAGCAATGCAGTAGAAACAGCCCGTGAGCAACTTCGTGAAATCACGGGTAAGTACCATGCAAAATTAGATTTTTTAAATACCGATACTTTCTCTACAACTAAGCCAGCTAAACTTTCTTCCGATTTTATTAAAGTCGCTGAAAACAAAAATATTAGTTTACAAGTATCCAAAGTAACCGTTGATATTGCAAAAGATCAAATTGAATTAGCAAAAGCAGGTCATTATCCAAAACTAACTCTAAGTGCAAATTATGGTGATTCTCTTACAGATACTCAAATAAATGGTGCAAACTTTGATGATCAACCGCGCTCAGATTCAAGTTCTGTAGGCCTCAATTTTAGCATGCCTTTATATTCAGGTGGCGCAACGCTAGCAGCAACTAATCAAGCCCGTGCATTTTACGTAGCTGCAAGTCAAGATTATGAAACAAATTACCGTGCTATAACACGCACTGTTATTACATCCTACAACCAAGTTGTTTCAGATATTGCAACTTACAAAGCACTAGAGCAAGCGGTTGTTTCGGCCCAAAGTGCGCTTAAAGCAACTGAAGCAGGTTTTGAAGTAGGCACACGAACTATCGTTGACGTACTGGTCAGTACACAAAACTTATACAATGCAAAGCGTAACCTTGCTGATGTGCGTTATAGGTATGTACTCTCTACCCTTCGCTTAAAACAAGCAGCAGGAACATTAACAAGTGAAGATTTAGTGGCAATAAACCAAGGGTTAAAAGCCGCTTAAATTACACTTTTTGTAATGTAAAACTAGAAAAGCCAGCGACATTGCTGGCTTTTTGTATTTTATAGCGCTTAGCGTTAAACTAGCATTTTTATTTATAGAGAGTTTTTTGTGGTTACCTCATCTCCTTTTAAAGCATCTTTTTTAGGTCCTCGATACTGGCTAACGTGGATTGGCGTTTTATTCTTATATTTACTCTCTTGGTTGCCACAAAAACTACAATTAGCCATGGGTAAACAGCTGGGGCGTTTAGTTTATAAATTCATGAAACGCCGTCGCCATATTGCACAGGTAAACATTAAACTATGCTTTCCTGATATGAGCGAAGCAGATCAAAAAGACCTAGTGCTCAAAAATATGGAAAATACAGGAATTGCGATGGTCGAGACCGGTATGGCTTGGTGGTGGCCGCAATGGCGTGCTCAAAAAGCATTAGGGTCTTTTAAAGGGCTTGAACACTTTGAGCGGGTGCAAGCTTCTGGCAAAGGCGTATTATTACTTATTCCTCATGTTTTACATCTTGAAATGGCTAGTCGCATAATGGGATTAGCGTGCCAAGGAGTTGGGTTTTATCGTCCTCATAACAACCCATTGATGGAATACTTTACAACCAATGGACGCCTCCGCTCTAACGAATATTTAATTGGTCGTAAGGACGTAAAAGGTCTATTAAAAGCATTAAAAAATAAAAAAGTTTGTTATTACTTGCCTGATCAAGATTACGGTCGTAACCGTTGTGAGTTTGTTCCTTTTTACGCAGTACCCGATACAGCAACCACAACAGGCACACTGATGTTTGCTGGTAGTAAGAACTGCGAGACAATGAGCTTAATCACGCGTCGTGACGACAATGGTAAGTATCACTTAGAAATATTACCTGAGCTTGAAGATTTCCCAAGTGGTGACGATAAAGCGGATGTAATACGTGTAAATCAACGTATGGAGCGTTCAATTAACGCGGCGCCTGAGCAATATATGTGGCTCCATCGCCGTTTTAAAACGAGACCAGACAAAAATACCCCTTCTTTTTATAAGAAGTAGCAGTGGAATAACACTAAATACAAAAAGTGAGTAGAGATTATGTGGTTTTGGGTTAAACATTTATCATTTGCTGCAGTATTAATTATACTGGCTATCTATTTTTTATTCAGTGATGGGCCAACATTTGATATTAGAGATTCTAAAAATGCGGCAGCTGAAGGGCTATCTCGCTTTTATTCATCCATCCGTGATCAAGTTCAAAGCAATAAAGAGCGAGATCAATTTGTACTCCAACTCAAAAAGCCAGATCAGACTCTTGATCGCGTGTTAGCGGAGCGAGGCCGAACGGTTGATCCTATGCCAACTAGCTGGACGGGCGGAATTGAGCCCAGACGTTTTGAAAGTGGAACAACGTTAAAAAAAGCACTTTCTCAATATGCTGATAATGAGGGTCTTGCGCTTTATTGGTATTTAAGTAAAGACTACGTAGTAAAAGATCATTTTAGGGTCGACAGTAATTTCACCTCTGCATTATATCAAGTAGGCAGAGCTATTAATGATGACTTTGAATATGAGGTCTACACTTATTTTTGCCACAAGCAACGTGCCGCAATAATTACTGAAAAACCGTCTGAATTTGTACGTGCTAACTGCTTAAAATTAAACATTTAACCACTTAAAATAAAAACCCAAGCTTTAGCTTGGGTTTTTAAATTTAACTTAACGCAAAAATGCTATTCCAAATATGTGTTACATGAGTAATATCATTCTGGAATGCTTCTCGTGATACTAATTTACCTTGCTGATCTAAGCTCAGTACATGGTAGCAAGAACGATAATCAATATACGCTTTGACCAACTGTTGCTTTTGCTCTTCAGTAATACAACCAATTTTAGCAGCCTCAGTTAAAATTCTTACGTTGTCAGAATAAACTATTAGCTTTTCAAATTTATAGGCATATTTGAGCACTATATATTGCGTAATAAATTCAATATCAGCCATACCACCAATATCTTGCTTTAAGTCAAATTGATCAGTATTTCCTTTTGCTAGATGATCACGCATTTTTTCACGCATTTTTATAACATCATCTTTTAGTGTTGTAGCATCGCGTTGTTGACTCAGTATATTTTTTCTAATTTCTAGAAAGCGTTCAACTAGCTCATCTTGACCTAAAATTAAGCGAGCACGAACAAGTGCTTGATGTTCCCACGTCCATGCTTGAGTTTGCTGATAATGATTAAAGCTTTCAAGGTTGATCGCTAGCAACCCTGATGCACCTTCAGGTCGTAAGCGTGTATCAAGCTCATATAAAATCCCCGATGCGGTACGTGTATTAAATAAATGCATTAGGCGTTGTGCGAGTTTTAGATAAAACTGCCTTGAATCAATTGGCTTATCGCCATCAGTTTGACTAGAACCGTCGTGGTTATGTACAAAAACTAAATCAAGATCTGAATCGTAACCCACTTCAAATCCCCCTGTTTTACCGTAAGCAATTACGGCAAACCCTTTATTTTCATCGTCAGTGCCAGGCGGCATGCCAAAACGCTTAACCGTATTATGCCATGCAATATTAACAGCTTGATCAACAATCGCTTCGGCCAGTGCTGTTAAGTGATCGCTTACTTTCATAACATCAATTACTCCAGTAGCATCAGCTGCTGCGATACGTAATTGATGTGTTTGTTTGAACTGCCTTAGAGATTCCATTTGTAGTTCTAAATCATCATGTTCAATGCGTAAGAAATATTGCCTTATTTCATATTTATAAGCAGTTAAAGGGGTCGGCTTATACAAAACTGCAGGATCAATAAGCTCGTCAAGTAAGATAGGATAGCGAGATATATGTTCTCCTATCCATTTGCTATGGCAACACAATAGTACCAGCTGCTTTAATGTTCCTGGGTTTTCGTATAATAATTCCAAGTACGCAGTACGCGAAATAATTTTATTTAGTATTTGGCAAACCATAGAAAATGCTGCACCACTGGCGTTAAAATTATTTAACTGTTTTAGTAAAGCTGGCATTAATTTATCGAGAATATCGCGCCCCCGATTACCTATTTTTGCCTTTGATATACGTTGTTTAAAATCTTTTAATGGTAATTGCCAATCATCTTTTGGCTCATTTAAAAAACTAATATCACCATGATCCCATGCACTCACAAATGCCCCTTCACTTGTATCTAAAGGCTCAGTTTCTTCCCCAATCACCTGTGTGAATTCATTATGTATTTGCTGCATGACGTGATCTATTTCAACCAATGTTGCGCCAAAATCATCCTGCTCTAATAAAGTATTTAGGCGTTGCTGGTTTAACTCATCATCCGGCAATGTTTGTGTTTGCTGGTCGTCGAATATTTGCAAGTACTGTTCAACTTTACGTAAATAAAGATAATTTTTCTCAAGACCTTGCGCTTCAAGCTCATTAATAACTTGGTTAACCGTTAACTCCTTTAACGCTTTAAGTAATGATTGCGTTTGTAAGTTAGCTTCTCGTCCACCTCTTACCATTTGCAACGCTTGAACAATAAACTCAACCTCTCGAATACCACCACCACCTAGTTTGATATTATTAGTTAAACCTTTTCGCCGCACTTCTTGGGCAATCATTAACTTCATTTTTCGTAGTGATTCAATCACTGAGAAATCAATATAGCGACGATATACAAATGGCTTTAAAAGCTGATTAAATTCATCCCAATACTGATTAGGTGTGCCAATTAAACGCCCTTTTAACATGGCATAACGTTCCCAATCTCGTCCTTGCTCTTGGTAATAGTCTTCAATTGCGTTAAAGCTCATAACAAGTGGGCCACTTTCACCAAACGGGCGAAGTCGCATATCAACCCTAAATACTTGCCCGTCACCGGTCGTTTGATTTAGCGCTGCAATTAGCTTTTGTGCCACCTTTGTATAAAATATTTGCGCCTCTAAGTTTCGACGTCCACCTTGTGTTTTAACACTGCGGGGATAAGCAAAAATAAGATCTATGTCTGATGAGTAATTAAGTTCTTGCCCCCCTAGCTTACCCATACCAAGTACCATTAATGGCATTGCTCGGTTACCCTCATCTAAAGGTTCGCCATTAATTTTAGCAACGTGCGTATGCGCCCATTGATTCGCACTTTCTATCAACATATCAGCAAGCTGGCTAATGTATTTTATGCTATCAGCAATTGGGTGATTACAGCATAGATCTAAAAATGCGACCTTAAGCCAGTACTTCTCTCGAAACTGACGAAGTATCTTATGGCATTCATTTTCATCTATCTCAGCTAAATTTCTATTTTCAAAAGGAGAGTTAATAATTCGGCTTTGTATTTTGTCTTTGCATGTTAGCCACTCTTTTAAGTCTGGCTGGGATCTTAAGCTACGCCACGCAAAGTCACTTAATCCGAGTAACTTTACAATAGCGGGCTCTTTATTTTGCTCTGGGTACAACTGCTCAAAGCGCATTAAGCCAAGTTTTTGTAATTGAATAGGAAGTTGCTTTACGTTACTCATCAATACTCTCTTTTATATCATCAGTAACCGTACTAGAATGATTAAAACCTAGAAAGGTTAACTCTACTTAGGAATACCATGTCTTATTTGTCATTATCTAACACTAGTTTTGTTGCGATTGCTATTAGTTTTGCGGTTATTTGCATAACTATATTTTGCCTACGAGTCGTAACTCAAATTAAAGCAAAACAAGCGCTTAAAGATGAACTTGCGCAGCACGATAACTTTGCAATGGGGATTAGTTTTGCCTCTGAAATATCAGTTGTTATTGCAACTATGGCTTTTTTGTTTGATGAAATTAGCGTAAGTACTGCGCAATCCAACCCTTTAAAAGTGATTGTACTAATTATTCTACTGTTTATTTTTATCAAAGCGGGACACTTAATTCATCGAAAATGGATTCTCCATCGTTTTAATGAAGAAGCCGCTATATTAAAACAAAACGTATGTGCTGCATTAGTCGATTCAGGTATGTTAATCGCTAACTGCATTATGACTTTAGGGCTTTATACATGGACCCATACACAAGGTCTAAGTAACTTGCTAATTGCTTTTGTTAGTTTTTTTGTCCTGCAAGGTATGTTCGCTTTTGATAGTAAAATCCGCGAGTACCGCTTTGCAAAAGCGAATCAAGGAGCTTCATTACAGAGCAACTTTAATTTAGAGAACACCTCGATAGGGATACGCTATGCTGGTAAGTCGATTGGTTTAGCACTCGCTGTGTATGCTGGTTTATCCAGTGCTGAATTTCAAAATGGTAAAATGGTAGAAAATTTATTCACTCTCGTCATGCACTGCGGTGTAATGTGGATATTACTGTATGCGCTTACTTTTGTAATAAAAGTTATATCCTTACCTAATATTGATACAGCGCTTGAGGTTGATCATCAAGATAACATAGGGATTGCTTGTATTGAATTTGCTGTTTTTTGTGCTATTGGCTACTTGCTAATTAGCATGTTTTCTATTTAGCCTCCCTTTGACTGAAAAGGTTGGCCAGCGTACTAGATTGCTATGATATTAAAATTTATTTAGCGCTTGGAAAAATAAGGTGAATTTACACATCAATAGTGGGCTTACTGCACGTGAATTCAACATCGTTAATGTTGAATTCAGCTGTGTAAGATAAATTGACTATTTTTGGCTCAAGTTATTTTTCAGTGAGTTCTTTAAATTAAACAGCTATAAACGATCTACTTTTAATTAAGTTTGTATACACTGACCTAAATACGATGGGGACTTATGCCATTCCAAGTGACTAACTATTTATTAATAGACATAGATAAAGAGTTTAGCCGATCATTTGCTGAGCACTATTTTAATAGTGAACGACGAAATACATCGAGCCCCTTAGTCATCGCGGGTTCTAATATGCGCCAATTAGTAAAAATGATGTTTGATGAGCTTATAAAAGACTATTGCTATTGCGATTTTGAAAACGAAATAAGTGTTTCTGAACTTGCCAGCTACTTGCATGAGCATCACAGTATCGAAGGTATTTTACTAAATAAAGTCGACTACTTACTGGCCGATGATGCACAGCGATTTATTTATAACTCTTTGCATAAAAATCGCATTTTAGTTAGCCAAGATGAAAATGGTTTTAACTTTTGCCCACTAACAGACCAAAGTCACTCAAATCATCTATCTTGCCACACCGATATAGCGGAAACTCCTTTGAACCTAGTTGAGTTAACAGAACAACTTAATAGAAAATAAATAATTGCACCAAGCTCACAGCTTACTTACCATAGCGGTATATAACTTTTATGCGCTAACCTATAAGTGACATTACATGCGAGTTCCTCATATTTATCAAAAATCTAACATTATCTTAAATACCCCCGTTTCGTTAGATGAAGACGCTGCAGGCCACGTTGGCCGTGTACTTCGTATGAAAGTAGGCGAAAATGTGTCTATTTTTAATGGCGAAGGCGGCGAATACCTTAGTGAAATAATTGAAGTAACTAAAAAAACAGTTGTAGTAATGCCATATGAATTTAATGCTCATGATGTTGAATCCCCCTTAAAAATTCATTTAGGTCAGTGTGTTTCACGTGGCGATAAAATGGATTTTACGATTCAAAAATCAGTTGAACTAGGGATTACCGAAATTACGCCTATTTTTAGTCAGCGCTGTGGCGTAAAACTAATGGGTGACCGCCTTGAGAAAAAACACCAACAATGGCAAAAAATCGCAATTGCAGCAGCTGAGCAGTCAGGACGTAACTTTATACCAATCATTAATCCACCGATTGATTTAAAACAGTGGCTTGCACAACAAACCAATGCAATTAAGCTCACACTCCACCCTCGTGCTGAGCACAGCATTAAAACCATTACAGTACCTAAAGATGGCGTGCGCTTTTTAGTCGGTCCTGAAGGTGGTTTTACCGATGATGAAATGGCACTAACTAAGCAACTAGAATTTGTAGATATTCGTTTAGGCCCGCGTGTTTTACGAACGGAAACGGCCGCTTTAACGGTCTTAAGTGCATTACAGCTTCAATTTGGCGATTTAGCTAATTGAAATAACTAAAAGCACCCTCATATAAACAGTAACATTTATAGTAAGGCACAGCGCATGGCAATTAAGTTAGGTATTATTTCAGATCCTATTAGTGGATTTAACATCAAAAAAGACACCGGTTTTGCAATGATGATGCAAGCGCAAGAACGCGGCTACGAAATTTATTATATGGAGATGGATGATTTATCTCTTCGTAAAGGTAAATCTTACGCTACGGCGTCTAAAGCGCAAGTATTCAACAATGCAGAAAAATGGTACGAGCTTGAAGAAAAAGCCACTATAGCCCTTGCCGACCTTGATGTAATTTTAATGCGTAAAGACCCTCCTTTTGATACTGAATACATTTACGCGACGTATATTTTAGAGCGTGCAGAACAAGAAGGTACGTTAATAATTAACAAGCCACAAAGCCTTCGCGATGCTAATGAAAAGCTATTTACAGCATGGTTTAGCGAACATACGCCAGATACCCTGGTTACACGTAGTCAAAAACAAATTCGTGAGTTTTTAGCCGAGCATAAAGACATTATTTTAAAACCACTTGATGGCATGGGTGGCGCATCTATTTTCCGCATCAGAGAAGACGACGCTAATATTGGTGTAATTTGTGAAACGTTAACCGAACACGGCAGTCGCTTTGCTATGGTGCAAAATTATATTCCTGAGATCAAACAAGGCGACAAGCGCGTATTGGTTATTGATGGCGAAGTCATTCCGTATTGTTTAGCGCGCATTCCACAAAATGGTGAAACACGCGGTAACTTAGCTGTAGGCGGTCGAGGCGAAGCGCGTCCTCTTAGCGAATCAGATTTAAAAATAGCGCAAGCTGTTGCACCAACGCTTAAAGAAAAAGGCTTAATATTTGTAGGCTTAGATATTATTGGCGATAAATTAACTGAAATTAACGTCACTGCACCAACGTGCGTGCGCGAAATTGAAGCGGCTTATGATATTTCAATTACGGGTATTTTATTTGACGCAATTGAGAAAAAACTAGGTAAATAAGCACATACCTAATCGTTACTTATAGCTTTTTTCGCATTAAAAATTAATGCAGTCACTGCTGCATTAATTTTTAATGATATACATAAGCTTATTTAGTTTTAAAAACATAGGTATATGCCATACTCAAAGTCCACTAACTTAAAAGGGTGAAATCTATGCAGTCATTAGAAAATCATTTTTTAATCGCGATGCCGTCAATGCAAGACCCTTTTTTTAAACGTGCTGTTACCTATATTTGTGAGCACAATGAAGATGGGGCTATGGGCTTGGTGATCAACCAACCTATTAATGTTACCGTTGGCGAACTACTGGACAAAATAGAAATAGATAATGATAAAACCCAGCAAGCTGCACAAGTTGCTGTATATGCAGGTGGCCCGGTTAAAACCGATCGAGGCTTTGTACTGCATTCTCCAAAACTGGGTTACACCTCAAGTCAAAAGCTCAGTAGTGACATTATGATCACTACATCTAAAGATGTACTCGCAAGTTTAACAACCGCACAAGCACCCGAGCAGTTTATCATTACCTTAGGTTATTCAGGTTGGGAGCAAGGTCAACTAGAGCAAGAACTGCTTGATAATAGTTGGTTAATTATAGAAGCTGATCCGAAGATCATTTTTAATACGCCCGTTGAAAAACGATGGGAAAAAGCGGTTTCAATGCTGGGCTTTGATATAAGCCAACTAAGCCCTGAAGCCGGTCACGCATAGTAATTTTAATTATTTAAAACTTAAACAAGACAAACATGACAAAGAAATCGCTTAAGCCGCAAGGCGAACGCACTGTAATGGGCTTTGACTTTGGCACCAAAAGTATTGGTATTGCTATTGGGCAAGAGTTAACCGGCAGTGCGTCTAGCCTTAAGGCTGTAAAAGCACAAGATGGCATTCCTAACTGGGACCATATCGCCGTACAAGTAGCCGAGTGGCAGCCTGACTTAATGGTTGTTGGTTTACCGCTAAATATGGATGGGACTTCACAAGAAGTAACCTTTAAAGCTAAAAAGTTTGCTAACAGGCTGCATAACCATTACGGCATTCCTGTGCAAACGCAAGACGAGCGCTTAACAACAGCCGATGCTAAAGCTCGTTTATTCGAGCAAGGCGGCTATAAAAACTTGGGTAAAGGTAATGTAGATAATATGTCTGCGGTTATTATTTTAGAAAGTTTTTTTGAATCTAGGGCGTGTTGATCTTTGGTGGGTGAATTTGCAGCAGTATGTTTGGTTTTTAGGCAAGGAAGAGCCTATGTAGTGTGGTTATTCCCCATAAATAGGCGATAACGCAGCATAAATACCAAACATGCACTGCCCTTTGGGTTCTTTCTAGGGACGATTAACTCTTTGTTGCTCGGTTTTTACTTAGCCCACTAGGTTACAAACCTCACGCCGCGATTTAATCGCCCCTAGATTGAACAAATTTCAATCCACAAAGATCAACACGCCCTAGTTACGGTGAATAATAAGGCCGTATAAAATATAAAAGCGCCAACTTGGCGCTTTTATATTTTTCATTTAGCATTTAGTAATTACTGTCTTTTCCATCTAAACCATCTATCGTTACACCTTGTAAAAAACCAGCTCCTTGTTGTTCATTATTACGTAGTTTAATCATCAAACGTAAATCATTCGGCGAGTCAGCATGGTGCAGCGCATCAGCATAGTTAATTGATTGTTGTTTATAAAGTTCAAATAATGCTTGATCAAAAGTTTGCATGCCCATTTCTTTCGATTTTGCCATCGCCTCTTTAATACCACCAATATCACCATTTTTAATGAGCTCTGCAATCATCGGCGAGTTAAGTAGTATTTCGATTGCTGCAACACGACCTTCACCATCAGAAGTAGGTAATAACTGTTGAGCAATAATAGCGCGCAAATTTAGCGCTAAATCGTATTTAAGCTTATCGTGCTTTTCTTTAGGTACTAAATGCATTATTCGATCAATAGCTTGGTTAGCATTATTAGCGTGTAGTGTAGCAACACATAAATGACCTGTTTCAGCAAAGCTAAGTGCATATTCCATGGTTTCTTGTGAGCGTATTTCACCAATCAAAATTACATCGGGTGCTTGGCGCAATGAGCTTTTGAGTGCTGATTCAAAACTTTCTGTATCAAGCCCTACTTCGCGCTGAGTAATAATACTTTTACGATGTTCGTGAACAAACTCAATAGGATCTTCAATTGTTAAAATGTGACCACGTTGATGACGATTTCTATAACCAATAAGCGCCGCTAAAGACGTTGATTTACCCGTCCCTGTACCACCCACAAATAACACAAGCCCACGCTTAGACATAATTACATCCGTTAGCGTAGAAGGCAGACCTAACTCTTCTACATCAGGTATTTGCGTAACTATTCGACGAATAACCATACCGGCTCTATCACGCTGCCAAAAGGCAGAAATACGAAAACGCCCTTCGTCAGTTGCAATCGCAAAGTTGCATTCTTTAGTTGCGTGATACTCCGCTTTTTGCTTTTCGCTCATAGCAGACTCAACAAGATCGAGCGCTTCTTCATCAGTTAACTTTTCATCACCTAAGTGGATAAGTTCGCCATTTATTTTAGCGCTTACAGGCAACCTACTTGATACAAATAAATCAGAGCCTTTTTTCTCAATCATTAACAGTAAAAAATGATTTAAAGATAACGTCATAATAGTTCCTTAACCGCCAAATTGTGTTTTGTCTTGTGCTTTTTCTTTAGCTGCAACGTTACTAACAATACCGTGATTAACTAAGTTTGTTAAACACTGATCCATTGTTTGCATACCAACGGATGCGCCAGTTTGGATAGATGAATACATTTGCGCTACTTTATCTTCACGAATTAAGTTACGAATAGCAGGCACTGCAATCATAATTTCATGTGCAGCGACTCGCCCACCACCCACTTTTTTAAGTAATGTTTGTGAAATTACTGCGCGTAATGATTCAGACAACATTGAACGGATCATTGCTTTTTCTTCACCAGGAAATACATCGATAATACGGTCAATCGTTTTTGGTGCTGAAGTGGTATGTAGCGTACCAAATACCAAGTGCCCGGTTTCGGCTGCGGTCATTGCAAGACGAATTGTTTCTAAATCACGTAGCTCACCGACTAATATCACATCAGGGTCTTCACGCAGAGCACTACGTAGCGCGTTTGAGAAACTATGTGTATCGCGATGCACTTCTCGCTGGTTAATTAGACTTAATTTATTATCGTGAACAAACTCGATTGGATCTTCAATTGTTAAAATATGATGATGTTTATTTTGATTTATATAATCGACCATCGCGGCAAGTGTTGTTGATTTACCCGAACCCGTAGGCCCTGTAACCAGAACTAGTCCTCGTGGAGTATCAGATATTTTTTTAAAAATTTCTGGCGCACCTAAATCATCAAGCGTTAACACTTCACTTGGTATGGTACGAAACACTGCTGCTGGTCCGCGATTAGAATTAAACGCATTCACACGAAAGCGTGCTAAATTAGGTACTTCAAACGAAAAATCCACTTCGAGGTTTTGTTCGTAGTCCTTGCGTTGATTATCGTTCATAATATCGTAAACCAGACTGTTTACGTCTTTATCTTCTAATGCAGGTATATTAATGCGACGAACATCACCGTCTACGCGTATCATAGGTGAAACACCCGACGATAGGTGTAAATCGGATGCTTTATGTTGCACACTAAACGCTAATAATTCGGTAATATCCATTTATGACTCCACAACTAACTGATAAATATATGGTTACAATAGCAGAACGACTCACATCCGCCTACGCTAGAATTGCAATGGCTGCAAAAAATGCACAGCGAAATAACAACGAAATAACCTTGCTGGCAGTGTCTAAAACGAAACCAAGCGAAGATATAATTGCAGCTTACAAACACGGCCAGCGCGAATTTGGTGAATCTTATGTTCAAGAGGCTATAGATAAAATAGCTCAACTACAGTCATATAGCGACATCATTTGGCATTTCATTGGCCCTATTCAATCCAATAAAAGTGCCTTAGTGGCTACCAATTTTGACTGGGTGCAAAGCGTTGATCGCATGAAAATAGCGAAACGATTAAACTCCCAGCGCCCAGGCGATAAAGCGCCTCTAAATGTACTTATTCAAGTAAATATAAGTAATGAGGAAGCAAAGTCAGGTTGCCACCGCGATGAAATAGATGAACTTGCCGATTATATAAACCAATGTGAGCACCTAACACTTCGAGGTTTAATGGCAATTCCTGCTAAAAGCGACAAACTGGATACACAAATTCAATCTTTTGAGCAATTGCAAACTTGCTTTGATAAACTAAAGACCCAATATCCTCAAGTAGATACTTTGTCGATGGGTATGAGTAACGATGTTGGAGCTGCCATTAGTGCAGGTTCAACCATGGTGAGGATCGGCACAGACATTTTTGGAACACGAACTTAAAAGGTGATAACAGATTTATGTCAGATAAAAAAATCGCATTTATAGGCACAGGTAATATGAGTTACGCCATTATTGGTGGCATGGTAAAAAACGGTTTTAACGCAAGTAATATTATTGCAACTAACCGCAACCAAGAAAAGCTTGCAAAGGTAGCATTTGATTTCAAGGTGCAAACCACCAGTGACAATAACGAAGCCCTGCGCGATGCTGATGTAATTGTTTTGTCTGTTAAACCACAAATGATGGGCGATTTATGTAAATCGTTTCAAGAGTCAGGCATAGACTTTAGCAATAAACTGTTTATTTCTGTTGCTGCGGGCTTAACCGTAAAACGTTTGCGCGAAATGCTAGGTCAAGACGTTAAAATGATACGTTGCATGCCAAATACACCGTCTTTATTAGGTCGCGGAGTATCAGGTTTATATGGTGCGGGCGAAACACAAAGCGAACACGAATTTGTACAACAAGTTTTTGAATGCACTGGCATTGTGGTATGGGTTGAAGAAGAGTCACAAATAAACGATATTATTGCTGTGACCGGCTCATCACCTGCTTACTTTTTCTTGTTTATGGAAGCCATTGAAGAAAAAGCCAAAGCACTGGGCTTTAACGACGAAGACGCTCGTCGTTTAGTGCAACAAACAGCCCTTGGCGCCGCCGAAATGGCACTTAGCCAGCCTGATATTAGTATTTCGCAACTACGTTCGAACGTAACATCTAAAGGCGGTACTACTCACGCAGCTGTTGAGCACTTAAAAGATGAAGGCTTAACTAAAACCGTTGGCGATGCAATGGATGCGTGTATTGCGCGTGCAGAGCAAATGGAAAAAGAACTTTAAAACCACTTTTTATTGAAGGTTACACTATGAATGCCATGCAATTTTTAATCAGTACCCTGTTTGATTTGTTTTTAATGGTGGTATTACTGCGCTTTTGGCTGCAGTGGGCAAAAGCCGACTTTTACAACCCAATGAGCCAGTTTGTGGTTAAAGCCACTTCGTTTGCAGTAAAACCACTGCGTAAAATCATTCCTGGATTTGGCGGACTTGATTTAGCATCTCTGCTGTTGGCATTTATAGTCGCTGTAGCCAAAATCAGTACTTTAATGCTTGTTATATATAATGCGTGGGCAATACAGCCTGTAATTATACAAGCACTTATAACGGTACTAAAAGAAGGCCTTAACTTAGTTTTTTGGGTACTTATTATTCGCGCTATTTTAAGTTGGGTTAGCCAAGGTTATAACCCTATAGAAGCGGTTTTCCATCAGCTTACTGAACCAATGCTAAAACCAATTCGTAAAATATTGCCATCAATGGGTGGCTTAGATTTATCAGTTTTAGTGCTTATTATTGGTATTCAGTTTTTGCAAATGCTGCTTATGGATTTTTTAGTCTAATATGGATTTTTAATTAGAGGCCCAAAGGCCTCTTTTTTATATGTTTTGAGGAATACATAATGAACCGTTTAATTAAGTTTTGTTTTATTGCTTGTTTAGCATTTGCATTTAACGCGCAAAGCGAAGAAATGCAAGGCGCACAATATAAAGAGCTTGGCCCTTGGCAAGTGCATTACATCGCCTTTCCTTCTACTTTTATTCAGCCAAAAATAGCAAAAGCGTATGGCCTTGAGCGAAGCGGATACAAAGGCATTGTGAATATTTCTGTTTTAAAAAATGATGCCGAAAATACAGCCCAAACAGCAAAGCTTACTGGCACAGCTAGAAACCTACTTGGCAATAAACAAACGCTTACTTTTAAAGAAGTAAAAGAAGGTGATTCAATTTATTACCTTGCCCAAGTTGATTATACCAACGAAGAGATTTTACGCTTTGAGATTGAAATACAACAAAGTAATCAATTTCAAAAATTACAGTTTCAGCAAAAATTTTACGTAGATTAATAACATGACCAAAACTTTAGTACTTGCTACAGGTAACCCTGGCAAAGTAAATGAGCTAGCTAACATGCTAAGCCCTCTGAATATTAATGTAGTTCCACAGAGCGATTTTAACGTAGGTGAAGTTGCCGAAACCGGCACTACCTTTGTTGAAAATGCCATTATTAAAGCGCGTCATGCAGCTAAAATTACTGGCATGCCTGCTATTGCCGATGACTCAGGTTTAGAAGTTGATGGCCTAAATGGCGCACCCGGTGTTTACTCTGCCCGTTTTGCAGGCCCAGGTGCCAGCGATCAAGATAACATTGATAAGTTACTCGTAGACTTGGGTAATAACCCTATCCGTAGTGCTCGTTTTTGGTGTGTACTGGTATTAATGCGCCACGCAGATGACCCTACCCCCCTTATTTGCAGTGCAAGCTGGGAAGGCGAAATTACGCTCACTCAAAATGGCAACGGTGGCTTTGGTTACGACCCTGTATTTTTTGTACCAGAGAAAAATTGTACCAGTGCTGAGCTTACAAAAGAGCAAAAAAATGCAGTGAGTCATCGCGGCCAAGCACTACAAAAACTATTGCTAGAGCTACAGCAAAAAGGCGGCCTGTGAACCTTCCACCACTGAGCTTATATGTGCACGTACCTTGGTGCGTGCAAAAATGCCCGTACTGCGATTTTAATAGCCACGGACAAAAAGGTGAAATACCTGAAGCTGAATATGTTCAGCATTTAATTGATGACTTAAAAGCTGATTTGCACTTAGTAAAAGGGCGTAAAATTCACAGTATTTTTATTGGTGGCGGCACTCCGAGCTTATTAACTGGTGCAGCTTATACCCGATTATTAAATGAAGTCGACAACCTAATTGGGCTTGAAGAACACTGCGAAATTACCCTTGAAGCCAACCCTGGTACAGTAGAAACAGGTCGCTTTAAAGATTACGTAAAAGCAGGCATTAACCGTATTTCTATTGGTGTACAAAGCATGCAAAACGACAAGTTAAAAGCACTTGGTCGGATTCATGGCAGCGACGAGGCTAATTATGCTGCGCAGCAGGCTAAAGAAGCCGGTTTAAATAGCTTTAACCTTGATTTAATGCACGGCTTACCAGGGCAAACACTTGACGATGCACTGAGTGATTTAAAGCAAATTATAGCGCTCGATCCACCACATATATCTTGGTATCAACTAACTATTGAACCCAATACGCAGTTTGCTTCAAAACCCCCTACCTTGCCACAAGACGAAACACTGTGGGACATTCAAGAACAAGGAATAGAATTACTCAAACAAGCCGGTTACGTACAATACGAAATATCGGGTTATGCAAAACCGGGCTATCAATGCCAACATAACTTGAATTATTGGCGTTTTGGCGATTATCTTGGTATTGGCTGCGGCGCACATGGTAAGGTTACTGATGAAAATACAGGGCTTATAACGCGCACCGAAAAGGTTAAGCACCCGCGCGGTTATATGGATTTAATTAAACCGTATATGTACAAAAGCTGGCATGTAGAGCAAGACGATTTAGCATTTGAATTTTTTATGAATCGCTTTCGCCTTGTTGAGCCTTGCCCAATTAATGATTTTAATAAACTAACAACACTGCCACTGCAAAGTCAACAAAGCGCACTAAACCAAGCACTTAATAAAGGTTTATTGACTCAAACAGACAGTCATTGGCAGGTAACCTTAAAAGGTCATCGCTTTTTAAATGACCTACTAGAATTGTTCGTGTAGCGCTAAGGCACTACACGACAATATAAAACGAATAAATATAAAACACCCTAATGGGTTTCTAACAACAAAAGGGAAAACAATGCGTAAACTTACTTTTATTGCAGCGGCTGTAAGCGTTGCACTGCTTGCTGGTTGCCAGCAAACAACACAACAATCAACTCCAGCCTCTGTTGCACAAGCAGTTCAATCACAACAAAGTGAAATCGACAAAGCGAATGCATTTTTTGAAGATACATTTAATCGCGATGTAATGAGCAGTCCTGTATATCAAACATATATGGGTATTAAGCAAGATTACGATAAGTGGGACGATGGCAGCGAAGAAAGAAAGCTTAAAGATTTAGCACAAACAAAAGCTGACCTAGTTGCATTAAAAGCAATTAATCGTGATTTATTAGATGATGCAACAAAAGTAAGTTACGACTTAAAAAAACAAGATCTTGAAAGTTCAATTGCCGACTTTAAATGGCGTTACCATAATTACCCTGTGAACCAAATGTTTGGTACGCATTCTATGATCCCTGCGTTTTTAATTAATCAGCACTCAATTAGTAATGCAAAAGAAGCTAAAGACTACATTTCACGTTTAAATGGTGTTACTGAGGTTATTGATCAGCTTATTACTGATTTAAATGTACGTGCAGAAAAAGGTATTATCGCTCCTAAATTTGTGTTCCCGCATGTTATTGATTCAAGTAAAAACATTATTCACGGTGCCCCATTCGAAAAAGGCGATGATTCTACATTGCTTGCTGATTTTAAACGTAAAGTAGCAGTGCTTGAAATTAGCCAAAACGAAAAAGACTCGTTAATCAGCGATGCATCAGATGCATTAAAATCGGCTGTTAAACCATCTTACTCTAAGCTAATTAACTACCTAGCACAGTTAGAAAAACGTGCAGATAACCGTGATGGCGCATGGAAATTACCTGATGGCGAAGCGTTTTATAACAACGCACTTAAGCGCACTACAACTACAGATTTAACGGCTAAAGAAATTCATGCAATTGGCCTGTCTGAAGTAACACGTATTCATGATGAAATGCGTGAAATTAAAGATAAAGTTGGCTTTAAAGGCGACTTAAAAGCCTTTATGCAGTTTATGAAAACTGACAAACAATTTTACTACCCTAATGATGCACAAGGTAAACAACGCTACCTTGATGAAGCTACAGGGCTTATCGATACAATGAAAACACGTTTAGATGAGCTATTCATTGTTAAACCAAAAGCTGATTTAAAAGTAAAAGCAGTTGAAGCATTCCGTGAAAAAGCAGCGGGCAAAGCATTTTACCAACAGCCAGCTCCTGATGGCTCACGCCCAGGTATTTACTACGCGAATCTTTACGATATGGAAGCTATGCCAACGTATCAAATGGAAGCGCTGGCATACCACGAAGGTATTCCGGGTCACCACATGCAAATAGCTATTTCGCAAGAACTAGAAGGCGTGCCTAAGTTTCGTAAATTTGGTGGCTACACTGCGTATATTGAAGGTTGGGGTTTATACTCAGAATTCATTCCTAAAGAAATGGGCATGTATTCAGACCCTTACTCAGATTTTGGTCGCCTTTCAATGGAGCTGTGGCGCGCATGTCGTCTAGTGGTTGATACGGGTATTCACGCAATGAAGTGGACTCGCCAAGAAGGTATTGATTACTACGTAAATAACACGCCTAATGCAACATCTGACGGTGTTAAAATGGTTGAGCGTCACATTGTAATGCCTTCACAAGCAACGGCTTATAAAGTGGGTATGCTTAAGATTTTAGAACTTCGTGAAGACGCTAAAAAGCAACTGGGTGATAAGTTTGATATTCGCCAGTTCCACGACGTTGTCCTTAAAAATGGTCCTGTACCACTTAATGTACTAGAAAACTTTGTTAATGAATGGGTAGCAAGCAAAAAAGCTTAAAACCAATTTAAACAATTGCTTTAAAGATGAAAGGTCGCATTTGCGACCTTTTTTGTTTTATAGTAGCAAAAAAGACTTTGGAAATAATAATGGATTTAAGCATACAACTACTTAACGCACGTATTTCAAAGCATCAGCTAGATGAGCTTGATAACGACTTTAAACAGTTAAGCCCAGCCCAACAGACATTGCAGCTAAATCATTTATATGAAAGCACTCAGCGTATGAGCATTAAATACGACTTTATGCAAAATGTGGCAACGCGTATTTTAACTACCAATGCACCTCCAGCCGCGTTTATAAACCAATTGACAACAACAGATACGTTAACCTTTTTTACCCCAGCACTTAAAGTTAATAAAGGCTTTTTAGCGCAAGACGTGCGGGGCAATAACGCGCTGCATAATGTATTTAAACACGCCGACGATCAAAAATTACCTTTTAATTATGTGCGCTCTTTAATGCTGTTTGAATCTAACGATGATTTAGTAAAAGCGCTTGCCCAGCCAAACGATCGCGGCCTAACACCCGTAGCTTGTTACATTGCGTATGCGAATAAGCCAAGCACGCCGGTTAAACATGAGTTTTCAGCGTTATTAGCACTCATGGAAATAGAGCAAAAACAAAACCCAATGGCTAAACAGCAACTGGCAAATACACTAAAAGGCGCAGGCCTTAACGAAACTAGCATTTTACTTAGTGCTGCTTACTTGCAGCGTTCAACCGCACAGGTGGCGCATTTAATTAGAGCAATTTAGTCATCTAAATAATATTCAACACTAGTAACAACGCGTATTTTTTTGATTTGTGGAGTGTTTGAATCGCGATTACTGATACTAAATTGCCCTTGGCGAGCTGTTTTTATTTTGCCTAATTTTGAATTAGAGTCTTTAGCAAATTTATTAGCGACTTCACGCGCTTTTTCAGTTGCTTCTTGCACCATCGCAGGTTTTACATCATTGAGGCCTGTAAAAATGTATTCAACTTTTGTTTCGTAACTATCCTGCACTATTGCGATATTTTGTTTAGCAAGCTGGCTTACTTTACTCAGCGCGTTTTGTACTTTATCTGGTGCATTTGAATAAACAATAATATTTGAGCGTATTATGTATCTAAACTTTTGATTTTCATTACTGTATTCACGTGATTGTTTATCAATAACTGACTGGCTACCTATAGTTATTTCATCGTCGTCAAAACCATGGAGTTTTAAAAAAGCAGTTACCGCATCATTTTTTTTCTCAACTCGGCTGACTAATTTTTCAAGATCATTGTCGGCATCACTAAATTGCAGAGGCCAAATTACCGTATCGGCGATTACTTCTCGCTCGGCCAATCCCTTAACCTGCACAGTACGTTCCATCTCTTTTACACCCAGAGCGGTACTTTTTAAAATAAACCCTAAGCTAATTAGGCCTATACTTAAACAAATAGCCGCTATAACAATGTAAAAACCGAGGGTTTTATTCACAATAATCTCCTTGATTGATATAAATAATAAGCATCGATACGCTCGAAATAACACAGTAAACAGGGTACATTGAGACTATAAATAACGCAAAATTTAATCAGCCTAGGAAAAACCATGAGCCTTAAGCGTATAACCCAATTTTTTAACCCAAGCTCAGTGGCCGTTATTGGCGCCTCTAACGTATCAACTCGGGCTGGTTTTGTGGTTATGCGCAACTTACTTCAAGGCGGTTTTAAAGGGCCGATAATGCCCGTTACTCCAAGCCATAGCGCAGTACATGGCGTACTTGCTTACCCCTCTATTGCTGACTTACCAAAAGTACCCGACCTTGCTGTTATTTGTACTAACAAAAATACCTTAATTGATATTATTGAGCAGCTTGGAGAGCTTGGCTGCAAAACGGCTATTGTTATTGCCGATGGGCTATCTGGGGAACAAAAAAGCGCGCTTAAAGCATGCGCTCAAGCCAAACAAGTTACTTTGCTTGGACCCAATTGCTTAGGCTTGCTGATCCCTCATATTGGTTTAAATGCGAGCTTTTCACATACCGTGGCAAGCCCAGGTAAAATTGCATTTGTATCGCAATCAGCAGCAGTATGCTCAACCATTTTAGATTGGGCTAAAAACAAAGAAATTGGCTTTTCATATTTTGTATCAGTAGGCGATTGCCTTGATATAAACTTTAATGAACTACTCGACTTTTTAGGTCGTGATGCTAAAACCAGAGCTATTTTACTCTACATAGATAACATTGAAGATATTCGTGGCTTTATATCAGCAGCAAGGGCCGCCGCCTTTAGTAAGCCTGTAATTGCGATTAAAACAGGTAAAACAACTGCGGGCGCACTTGCAGCCGAAATTCACACCGGCGCAAAGCAAAGCTCTGATGCTGTTTACGATGCGTTATTTCAACGAGCGGGTATGCTGCGTGTAAATGATTTACGAGAGCTATTTGCAGCGACACAAACACTCGCCATGCATCCAAAATTATTAAAAGTAGAACAACTGACAATTTTAACTAATGGTGGTGGCCCAGGTGTTATGGCCGTTGATGAACTTATTCAAAGTTCCGGTAAATTAGCAGAACTAAGCATTGAAACCCGAAATGCGCTAAATAAAGTCATTCCGCAATCAGAAACCACCTCAAACCCTGTGGATATTTTTGGCGACTCTGCACCTGCGCGTTATAAGCAAGCATTAGAAATTTTACTGCACGCAAAAGAAGTTAAAAACTTACTGATTATCCATACTCCCTCAGCGCTTGCGCCCAGCGAAGACTACGCCAACATTATTGTAGAAACCTTACAAACATTACCCAAAATGGCGCGCCCTTACGTTATAACTAACTTTATGGGTGAAGACGCATCTTACGCCGCCAGAAAAGTGTGCTCAAACAACGCAATACCCACTTATAGAACACCAGAGGGTTCTGTAGGCGCGTTTATGCACTTGGTAACGTATCGCCGTAACCAAAAGCATTTAACGCAAACACCTGAGTCGAACACTGATGACGCTAAAATAAATAAAGTGGCCGCTAAAGCGCTTATTAATGAGTTTTTAGATGACGGACAAAGCTACTTACCTACTCATCAGGCAAGCCAAATATTAAACCACTATGGTATTAAATGCATTCAAACTGAGGTCGCTTACACCCCAACAGAAGCCAAAGAGCAAGCCATTGAGCTTGGTTTTCCAGTCGCGTTAAAACTTATTAGTCCAAGTATTGCCTCGAAGTCTGAAGTCGGTGGTGTGGTGCTTAACTTAAACGACGCCAACGAGGTTGAACAAACTGCTTTTGCGATGCTTATCCGTATTAAAAACACGTATCCGGATGCTGTTATTGAGGGGTTTTCATTACAAAAAATGGCGCCGCGAGCAGGGGCAAATGAGCTGCGAATTGCGATTAAAACAGAGCCTAATTTTGGCCCAGTTATATTATTAGGTGAAGCAGGAACCGGCCTTGAATATGCACAAGCCGCCGTTGCACTGCCTCCACTAAATATGAACTTGGCAAAGTATTTAATTGCTGCAGCGCACGACAAAGGCGTATTAAAGGAGCGCATACTCCCCGAAAAAGTTGATAAGTATCGTTTGTGTGCACTGCTAACGCGTATTTCTCAGTTAGTTATTGATCAACCTGACATTAGCTCAATGGAACTAAATCCTATTCTTGCCAGTAATGGGCAGTTTTTAGTGCTCGATGCCACTATGACACTTAATCGCTATCAAGCTCAGAGCAATCGTAAGCGGTTATCTATTCGTCCCTACCCTATTGAGCTTGTTGAAGTGGTAACACTTAAGAATAACACCCAAGCTACGCTCAGACCGATAAAACCAGAAGATGAACAAGCTCATAAAGTATTTGACGAGTCACTTAATAAAGAAGACAGATATAAACGCTTTTTTGGCGAGCTTCCACAGTTTAACCACGATCAACTCGCTAAAATGACCCAAATTGATTACGACCGTGAAATGGCGTTTATTGTTTGCCAACGCTTTGAAGGTAAAACCCGCACTTTGGGTGTATCTCGCGTCATTATGGATCCCGATAACCTACATGCTGAATTTGCTATTGTAGTACGCTCAGACTGCCAAGGCTTAGGGCTTGGTCGTATACTAATGAGCGCTGCAATTAATCACTGCAAACGCCAAAGTGTGGAGTCGATTGAAGGCATAACCTTACCTGAGAATACAGGGATGATTGAGCTTGCCCGTAAGCTAGGTTTTAAAATTAGCCGCGACTTTGAAGAGGGCAGTATTAACATGGTACTCAAACTTACATAATGAATAATTCGCAGACTTTAAGACAAAAATTGGCTTGCCTGTTTGAAGGCACAGGCCAGTACCGCCGAGCAGGGCATATTCTTGATATTGCACTCATTAGCTTAATAATGATCAACGTTGTAGCCATTGTTATTGAATCAATCCCAAGTGTGGTAGAGCAGTATTACAACGAATTCTTAGTTTTAGAAATTGTCTCAGTCGCTATTTTTGCTATTGAGTACTTAGCCAGACTTTGGGCTTGCGTAGATAAAACACAATATGCTGCAATAAAAGGATCTAATACCAAACGTCGGCTTAGTTATTTTTTCTCCCCTTTGGCAATTGTTGATTTAATCGCGATTTTGCCGAGCTTAATGATGTTTTTATTTCCTCTCGATTTACGTTTTTTACGTGTGCTTCGACTATTAAGAGTGTTTAAACTCACACGCTACTCACGCGCCATGCAGCTACTTTTAAAAGCCTTTAACGATGAAGGTAGTTCACTAATGGCTGCTTTTTTTATTATGGCAGTGGTGCTTATTTTGGCTTCATGCGGAATTTACTTAATTGAGCACGACATACAACCCGATAAATTTGGCTCGATTCCCGCTGCTATGTGGTGGGCAATGGCAACATTAACAACCGTTGGTTATGGCGATGTAGTACCTATAACGCCATTAGGTAAGTTTTTCGGCGGGGTTATCACACTACTGAGCATGGGAATGGTTGCTATACCTACCGGTTTACTCGCGTCTAGTTTTTCAGAACAAATACGTAAACGCCGCCAGTTTTTTGAAGATGCCGTACATGAACAAATTCAAAATGGTACTCTTAATGATACTCAACAAGAACACCTAGAAGAGCTACGCTATAAGTTAGGCTTGAGTAAACTAGAAGCTAATAAGGCTATTAAAACACAGTTAAATGAGCACAATGGCCATTTATTTTGCAGGCACTGCGGTAAAAGGCCTTAAATAAGTACAATATTATCAATTGAACATATCACTCCAATCGCGATTAATAAGTGGTAGTACTTCGTTATTTGGTACAGGTTTACTAAATAAGTAGCCTTGGAAATGCCTACATCCTCTTTCTTTTAAAAAGGCGAGCTGATGTGAGCTTTCAACCCCCTCTGCTACACATTCTTTACCTAAACTGTGTGCAAGGGCAAGTATTGATTGAATAATGGCTTCGTCGTCAGAATCTATGCCTATGTCTTGTACAAAGCTCTTATCAATTTTTAGTACGTCGATAGGAAAACGTTTTAGATAAGTCAATGAAGCATAACCAGTACCGAAATCATCCATATAAAGCTTGCAGCCCAAACTTTTAAGCATCTCCATGCTGTGCAATGCTTGTTTTGAATCACGCATAAGTATCGACTCGGTAATTTCAAATACAATCGCGTCTGACGGTATATTGGCATTACTTAGCGCTTTTCTGATCTCTGGCACTAACTCTATAAACTCAAAATCAAGTGCCGATAAATTTATTGATAAATAAAGCTTCGGCGATACCTTACGCCACTCTTTCAAATCCTCTAAAGCACGTGCCAATGTTTGCAGCATTATCTTTGTTATTAAACCAATGCCTTCAGCCGCTAAAGAAAATTCTTGAGTTTGGATAAGATTATTTTCAGGCCAGCGTAATAACACTTCAAACCCTTCTGTAATATAAGTTTTTGCGTTAACAATGGGTTGGTAATAATTACAAAATTCATGTTCTTGATAAGCTTTAGTAAGTTGTGACTCCAGGTGAAGTGTTTTTTGTACATGCTGATTCATTTCTTGTTTATAGAATTGATAGCTACTTTCAAGTGAATCTTTAGCATGGTAAAGCGCAATGTTAGCCGCTTTTAATAATGTAGCGCTTTCTTTTGCATCATCAGGAGATATAGCAACACCAATACTTAAATTAATATTAACGACCTGTCCGCTAACACTAATATTTTGGTTTACGCAATCCATTAGTTTTACGCATATAAGTAAAACCTCTTCTATTTTATGAACATCCTCTACGAGCGCAACAAATTCATCACCACTAAAACGTGCGACACTATCTGATGGGCGTAATGCACATTTTAATCTCTCTGCGACTTTTTTAATTAATTCATCACCCGCTTCGTGCCCTAAGGAATCATTAAAGTACTTAAAGCGCTTAATATTTATGTATAACAGTGCAACTTTACAGCTGTGCTTTTTTGCTTGTTCTAACGCATGCCCAACACGATCGTTAAACAACGTACGGTTTGGTAATCCCGTTAATACATCGTAATTAGCGAGCAAATGAAGTTCATTTTCAGCTGATTTTTGAGCACTTATATCCGTTAATATAACAACATAACTATTTAATCGTTGCTCGTTATCGGCCACCGCACTTATTTTCACTAATACATAATGAGACTCACCATTTGCGAGCACTACAGTATCTTCGCAAGTGAAATGCTCGCCAACTAATAGTTTTTGTATAATCCGTAAATAGCCAAAACGATTGCTGCGTGAAATTCCTAAATTTAGAGAGCGACTAGAAAGCGACTCAGCAGAGAAGTTAAAGGCTGTTTGAAGTGATTTATTTGAGGCACGGATATTAAAGTTTTTATCGAGTATAAGCACCCAATCACGGGTTTGCTCAAATGCTGCGGTAAACAGCAATGCATGCTCTTCAAATACCATCTCACGGGTCATATTAGTGTAGGTCCCCGCCACTTTTTGCGGGTTTTTTTCGTCCCACTCTACAACTTTGCCAAAATCTTTATACCACCGCCAATAGCCTTTTGCGTGGCGCAGGCGGTAGGTACAGTTAAAGTAACCTTTATCAGTAGATAAAAATTCTAACCATTCTAAGCGAAATAATTGTTTATCTTGCGGGTGAATTTTAGCTAAATAATCATCCAAACTCACTGTTTCATTATCGTAGCCAAGTTCATTTTTTAACCGAGGCTGATAAATGGAGGGGTTACTTGACTGCCAATCCCATACCCCAGATTCACTGCCTTCCAACGCTATTTTTAAGCGGGCTTCACTTTCTTTGCTCTCTTTATTTGCTGCTAATAGAATCCGTTGAATTTTATTGCGTCGCATCACCCACATTGTTACAAATGCAACGAGTAACATTGCATATAGCACCATAAAATAAGGCGCTCGCCAAAGCGGGTATTTTACTCTTATTTTTAAAGTTGCAGGTGCTGTGTATTTGCCTGTAAGTGGATCTTTCGCCCACACTTTTAATTGGTAGTTACCCGGATTAAGTTTAGGGAATAAAACGCGATTATTATTGCGAGTATACGTTTTCTGGCCATTGCCTAATTGATACTCATAAATAATACGCTCTTGATTACTAAATGCCATAGCAGAAAAAGCAACTTCAAGTCCTATGTCATCATGGTTCAGAATAACTTCATTTAGTGGCTGCTTTAAATCAAACGATAAATCACGCGACATCAAATTGACTCGTGTAATATTGACATGATCAATTAGCACCTGAGTATTTTTATTTTCCATTGGCTGGAAATAGGTGAGACCTTTTAAGCCACCATATGCAATACGGCCATCTTTTAGGCGTGCCATTGCGTTGCTATTAAATTCAGCCGAAAGCAGCCCTTCAGATACAGTAAATTGTTGAAAATGTAATGTTTTTGGGTTTAACCGCCAGATACCTTTGTGGCTACTCATCCAAATCATGCCGTCATCATCTAGCACCATGTCATAGAGTAAAGTGCCCAATTTATTTTTTTCCAAATCAATTGTATGTACTAGCTGATAAGTTAAAGCATCAAGTCCTATTAGGCCAAAATTAGACAATGATATCCATAAAATATTGTTGTTATCTATAACATACGACAACACACTAATAGCAACATTTTCATGCTGTTTGGGTACTTTATAAATCATTTTCAATGCAAAATTTTCAGGGTTTACTTGATATAAAATTCCCGCATTAAAAAACAATGGTGAATCGGGTTTACTAGAAAGTGGTGGTAAAAAACCATGGGCTAGGAAAGGTTGAAATTGTGCAAATTCACCACCTAAACGAGTCACTATTTGCGTATCAATGTTATAAATAAACACGCCATGATCTGAGTGCACATAATATAAATCGCCATTTGGCATAAGTGTAACACCATGCACCCAGCCTTTTATTTTATCTTGGTTAGCAGGATTTTTTGTTATTGGTTTACTAACATCATGTGTAATTGGGTCAAAAACAAACAGCCCTCGGTTACTGTAAAGCCACAATTTATTTTTATAAGGCATTATTTCATAAACAGTAAATTCGGTTGTTAGTAAATCTACTTTATAGTCTTTTAAATAGACCTTTCCTGTATTGGCTTTTAAATCGACCTCGGTTATGCCATTGTGCGTGGCTAACCATAATTTATCATTGTATTCGGTAATGCCCCACACCGAATGATGCGACAATCCATCACCACCTAATAAACTGCCATCAACATTGCTAAAATTATAATTATCGTTTGATAAATAAAATGCGCCGTCTGTTTTGGTCGCCACCCATGTGCCGCCTGATTTATCTTTTACCATATCAATAATACTAGTATCAGCAAGCGTATATTTACTTTGCGTTATACGCGTATTTTTAATCAATTCACCACTGGTTAAGTCAAACTTAAACAATCCTTTATCTGTAGCTAAATCTACTTTTCCATGGGCGTTAACAATTTGCCAAATATTTAAATCTGCCAACAAAGCCTTATTTTTAAATGGTAGGTCGGGGCGCTCAAACATCTCCGATAAATTAGTGATATCTACTTGATACAACCCCTTTACAGCACCAACGAGAAGTTGATTACTTTCGTCTAAAGCGAACGCCTTCACATTATTTTGGTAAATATGTTCAGGCTCGCCCTTTAAATGCTGTAGTGGACGTATTTGTTCCGTTGCGATATCAAATACATAAGCACCGTGGCTAGTGCCAATAAAAATATAGCCATTGTAGTGAAAAAGCTCCCTAACTAAAGTGTTCTTATATTCATGTGAAAGCTCAAAAATAGAAGTTACTATGCCACTTTCAATGTCTAACTTTGCAAAGTCTCTACCTCGTCCAATCCACAGTGTTTTTTCATCAATCGCTAGCATGCTAAAAGCAGACTCGTTAATAATTTGTTCTTCGCTAGTGGGTTTTTCTAGAAATTGTTTGTATGAGTTAGTTGCAGGGTCGTACCTAAACAAGCCCGCAAGCAATGATGCAATCCAAATATGGCCTTGAGGGTCTTGGTAAATACGGTCAATAATAGCTTCTTCTAATTCGCCATTAGGGCCATTAATAGGAATAACCTGATAACCATCATAGCGATTCAATCCCGCTTCTGTCGAAAGCCATAAGTAACCGCTATTATCAATAAGCATAGTGTTAACGTAGCTCTGTGACAAACCTTCGTTTGGAGATAAACGCTTCACTTGTGCGCCTACTTGAGAGCTTAAAATAGCAGTAAAAGCTATTAAACTACATATGATCCAGTTAACACATCTGCTCATGCTTATTCCATATTATTTGATGCTATGGGTATTTTAAGGCGACTACATTGCGGTGTTTGTAAGTATCGAAAAGTACTTGTAAAGCAAGAGTATATGTTAACACTTGGTTAAAACCAATAGTACGGTATAAATCAACTAGTGTTTTGTAGGCAAAGGTATAAACAACTTTATTTTGCTTCTCTAGGAGTGTTGTTATTAATAGCTTTGCTAAACCTTTAGATCTATGCTGAGGAGCGACAAAAACGGTCGACAAAAATAAAAATTCGGCTTTATGTTGTAAGCGGCACGCAGCAACAATATCTGTTTTATTATAAATAACCCAAAGTTGATCTTGCTTATTAGCACGCCCCCTTACGCTGTATTGCTTATAAAATTTATTAACAAGTGGACTTTTAACTTGTTCTAATATTTCAACCTTATACATACCTAACTTAGCATCATTGACAAATACTGTTCAAATTGCTGTTTTAAAAACATTTGCTCAGCAATCGGACGGCTATGAATAGTGTTATACACTTGTTCACGCGTTTTTTTATTGCGTTTAATTTGATACGCCCAAAATGACGCTTCATAATCGAGCTGAATTTGGTATTTTTCTTCACGTGGTAACAGACATAAGTTAAAGCTCATAGTATTTCCTAATTCATTCCAATAAATTACCAGCTTAAATAGCAATAATGCTATAAACCAACCAATAAGGTGGCCATATTGCATTATACGCCGCGTATTTTATTTACTTCTGTAGTAATTTAAAATAGCAGCCACAACATTTTAGCATCTTATTATTGTTGATTAATTTATTTTTATCCCGTCGTATTTTAACAACCGTTTTGTGTGTTCCAAGAACACAATTGGCACATAGAAAAGCAAGCTTTAGATGGAATTAGTTATGAGGTATCGATTATAGATTAATAGTCGTAACAGTAGCTTTGTGGCCGTAAATAGTACTTTAGTGACTGGCTAATTAATCGAAGCTTTGGATAATAAATCTATCCCAAGCAGCTATTTTCAGCGCTAAATTATTCAAATTCTATGCAGCACTGGCATTATATGTGCCAAAAGGCAGATAAGAATTAAAAATCAAATCCTTGCTGTTCGGTTTTACTATTTAACGCTGAATTTTTTTGATCTTTTTGCAGGTAACGTTTGTAGCGTTGTTGACATAAACTAAGCACTTTCTTTTTTTGGGCATTACTTAGTGAGTTCCAAGTAAAACGCTCATCGCGACTGCGGTAGCATCCCTTGCAATACCCTCTATTATTCACTAGACAAATACTTTTGCAAGGGCTTGGAATATCAAATATTTCAATTTGTTGCATTGTATTAATACCACTTAAGAAGGTCAGACTTTTAGTATAGCGTTTTTTTTTAAGCAAAAAAAAAGTGACAAATAAACAGTCACTTTTCAAAGGTTATTAAACTCACATGTGACCTTTCAGCATAAAAGTTCTATTTAGACGCAATTGAATCACGGCGCGAGGTCTGCAACCTCGTGGGCAAAGTAAATACAGGGCAACAAAGAGTAAGTCGCCCAAGAGCGAGCTCAAAGGGCAGCGTATGTTTAATCTAAAAAGGTAAGCAGACCCCGCTTAGTGCTCACAACTTTTAATATTAATCTCACTCTTACGATGAAAAGGCTTAGCGTACATTGCAAGTACAAGCGGTTTAAGCTCTTCAGGTACATTAGCCATTCGCTGTTCGAAGGTGGCTGTATCTGGTGAGTCAATTACTGCTTTTTTACAGCCACCAGCAATATAATTTCCGGGGTGTAAATAAAATGAATCCACTATTTGCTGATCAATCGTTTTTGCCAACGCTTCTGCGCTATCACAATTGGATTCAATAGGCCGTCCAAACGCTAAATGAACATGTCCCTTGGCGGTACTAAAGCCTTCGACAATACTGGCAATATCTTCACCAGCAGACTTAATATATTCACCGTGGAGTTGCTTATGATATAACTCTTTAGCTTTAGAAATAGCACACGGCTCGTATTGATAAGATATAGAAACAGGGACTATTTTTAACTCTTTTATATAATCACCAAATTCTTTCTTTTGCTTGCGCCCATTAAGTTGCAGCATTTTTAGAAGCGCAGGATCCGTTTGATCAAATCCATCTTTCGCACGCCCCTCTTTTTGTGCAATCCAAATTGAATTACCACTCATCAACGAATCATAAATATAGGATGAAAGTTGAGTAAGTGCTTTTAGCATTTCTTTAGGTGCTTTAGCTGAGCGCTTAACTATAAAGCTTTTATTTAAGCGCATAAGTTCAGTGATATAAGGTATTTGTAATAAATTATCGCCAATGGCAATACGCACTGTTTTCATTTTGTGTTGAAACAAACCCCAATTGACTAATGCTGGATCCAGTACTATGTCGCGATGGTTAGAGATAAATAAATAAGCTTGTTTAGGGTCTAATTCATCGAGACCTGAAAAAGTAACTTTTGACGTGGTGCGTTTTACTAGCTTATCAAGGTATTGTGCAACCTCGTTCTGTACGTCTTCAACAGTTTTTACCTGCCCCCATTTTTTACGCAGCTGGCTTCTTACCAGTGGACGTGCAATAAAAGGCACTGCCGATAAAAAACGCGGTAAGTTGTATTTTGCTATTACATCAATAAACGCATTATCGTTGATTAAACGCGTAAGCGAAGCCGCAACTTCGTCGTCGTTGTATGGGCGTATATCTGCGTATTTATCTTCTAATTCACTCATTACTACATCTACAATGTTAAAAAACGGCACGCTAAAGCGCACCGTTTATGTCTATATCCGATTATAACTCAGCCAATCTAAAATGCGAAATAACCAAAAAACGATTTTTTATTTTAGCAACTTGCTTTAAAGCCGAGTTTAATTACCTTCTATGACCATAGGCTTGCTTATAAGTGCAAAAAAACTGATCAGTCTAGCAAAATACCATGTTCTCAATCTGTTAGTGGGCTGACCACTACTACATAGCCCTCTAATCATTTGGTAGTAATACCATTAACAAAGCCTTTCTTTCGTAGTACCTTAAGCCCATATTTTAGATTTTTGATGGATCGTAAGCCTCTTTTTTACGATTTTAACTCTTTCAGATCCACTTATTTTAGGGCTCATAATGAACATTACTATTCTTGATAACGCTACATTAGCTAAAACATCTCTTACTTGTATTGAACAACTTGGTAAATTAACGACTTATGAACTTACTAGCCCAGAGCAAGTTATTGAACATTGCCAAGATGCTGATGTATTAATCACTAATAAAGCAGTTTTAAATCGCGACACGATTAGTCAACTGACTCAGCTTAAACTAATCTGCGTTAGCGCAACTGGTACTAATAATGTTGATTTAGAAGCCGCTAAAGAATTTGGTATTGCCGTAACTAATGTAGCTGGCTATTCAACACCTTCTGTTGTTCAACATACGTTTTCTTTAATTACTAATTTACTGGGTAACACACACCGCTATCAGGCGGATTGCCAGCAAGGCGCGTGGCAAAAAAGTGACATGTTTTGCATACTCGATTACAGCTTTAACGACCTACAAGGTAAAACATTTGCCATTATAGGCGGTGGTACGTTAGGCAAGGGTGTTGCGAAAGTGGCTGAGGCATTTGGCGCTAATGTTATTGTAGCAGAGCGTAAAGGGGTTAAATGTCGAGATGGTCGTACGCCTTTTGAAGACGCCATTAAAACAGCAGATATAATCAGCGTACACTGCCCGCTAACAGATGAAACACGTGATTTAATTTCGCTTAATGAGCTTAAAATGATGAAGCCAAGTAGCATTATTATTAATACCGCACGTGGTGGCATTATTAACGAAGCCGACCTAGCTAAAGCACTTGAGCAAAACCTAATTGCAGGCGCAGGTGTTGATGTACTAACTAAAGAGCCTGCCGAGCTTTCAAATCCACTTGCTAATTACAAAGGCAATAATTTATTACTCACTCCACACATTGCATGGGCAAGTACTGAATCTATCGTACGCTTAATTAATGAAGTAAGTTTAAATATTACTGCATTTAATAATGGTGAATCACGTAACCGCTTGGTGTAGTGATTTTATTGTAGTAATCAAAAAAACTAAAAAATGGCTGTTTTTACTAACACATTTAATATTTTGCTAGATAAAAACAGCCAAGACAACTTAAGACAATGATTAATAACAACTTATAATTATGGTATACCCTTTGCTTTAATACAGCTAATAACAAATTAAAAACTTTATTAAGGTAAATAAAAATGAAAAAATCACTTTTAGCTGCAGCTTTAATCGCTCCATTTTTAACAGGCTGTGTTATTGCAGTGTCAGATGGCGAAACAGAAACACATTGGGCTGGTAAAAATTCATCTAGTTGGGAAACTAAGAATAAAAATAATCGTGAAGCCATTTCAGAGCTTGCAATGGATAGTAGCTATCAATCCGTGTTAACTAAATTAAAAACACCTGACTTCACTGAATTATTAAAAAAAAGTGATGATGTTTATCAAATACTGTTTTACGTAACGCATAGCCTTCATTCTGACGGAAAAACAACGAAAGATGAATGTACTCCACTGATATTTAAAAATGACAAATTAGTCGGTATGGGCGAAAGTGCTTTGGGAATGATAAATAATTAAAAAAACCGTCACTACATTGTTATTGCCGCCTTTATTGATGGAACTTAGGTTAGGTTATTTGTAGGAGTGTGATACCAATCTGCTTATATATGGGGTCTATTTAACGTTAAGAAAATTACGCTAGAACTAGGCAAAAGTTTTTGTATTTAGGGCGTGTTGTTCTAAATAAAAAATTTTAACGACGTTATAGTGCAATTTAATTCGTTAAATTGATCAAAGATTTATGCAAGTTGGTATGGCATATACAAACCAACTTTTTCCTATTGTAAGTCCACTCAGCACGCTGGTGTTAGTTGTTATAAGATAAGAAGTAAAAGTAGTTTATTATACGCAATACAGGTCACTTAGGAGAACAAAGCTCAATTAGCGTGCAATAATTTGATTACGCCCAGCATCTTTCGCTGCATACAAACCTAAGTCAGCCTCTTCTAAAAGTGTTTGCTCAGCATACACTTTACCACTTTCAGTCGTTGCTACTCCGATACTAATAGTTATATGTTCAGCATTAAGTGACGCTTTATGTTCTATCTTCAGTGCGTTTACAGCATTTCGTAATGTGTTAGCAAATTGAATAGCCTCGTGTTTATTAACACCAGGTAACACGGCAGCAAATTCTTCTCCGCCATAACGAGCTACAAAATCACCACCGCGTTTACACTGAGCAACAAGTACTTGCGCCACTTTTTTTAAGCACTCATCACCGGCACGATGCCCATAACAATCGTTATAACGTTTAAAGTGATCTATATCCATCAGTAATACCGACAGGGGTGTGCTACCTCGTTTACTTCTGCGCCATTCACGAGATAAATTTTCATCAAGATAACGTCTATTAGGTATTTCTGTTAGGCCATCAATTGAAGCTAACATCTCAAGCAAGTCATTTTTTTGTTTAATGAGTAACTGATTACGTACTCTCACCCTGACAATTGAAGCACTAAATGGCTTAATTATATAATCCATAGCCCCCAGCTCTAAACCTTTAGATTCATCTTCATGGCTTTGATTAGCTGATATGAAAATAATGGGGATAGACTGTGTGATTGGGTTTTCTTTTAATTGCACAAGTACTTCGTAGCCATCAATACCCGGCATTACAACGTCGAGAATGATCAAATCAACCTGTGTTGTTTTCACAAAAGTCAGTGCTTTTTCACCGCTTTCAACTAAAAACACATCATGCTCACCTTTGAGTGTTTTTTCGAGCACTAAACGGTTAAGAGGATCGTCGTCAACAATTAATACCTTAGCTTTTTTCGACATCCATTGCTCCCAAGCCTTTTATAAAAACAATTACCTGCTCTAGCTGCATAATAAGCTCTTTTAACGAAATTTCAACAGACTCATTGGTTGTCTTAAACTGATGTTCACATTGTTGGGCACAAAGTGATAACCGCTTGAAGCCTAAATTGCCTGCCACACCTTTTATACTATGCACTAAGCGTACCAAATCATTTCTATTGGTACTTCCTTCTATTTGGGTGAGCTGGGTTTGGCACAAATTAGCAAACTTATCAATCATGGTTTTGAGTAATGCCTCATCAAAACTGAACTGCGTTAATGCAAATGATTCTTCAAAAAAGCTAGGTTTGGAGAGCCCTAAGTCTGCAATTGCATCAATGAGTACGTCAGCCACTACAGGCTTTGTTAAGTGTTTATTCATACCGCATTTTAATGAGCGCTCAACATCAGCTGGTTCGCAATGAGCGGTTAATGCAAAAATAGGTAATTGCTTAGTGTCAAACTGTTGGCGAATTAAAGCCGTTGCTTGACAGCCGTCAATATGCGGCATTTGTACATCCATTAAAATTAAATCAGGCTTTAAAACGCGTAATAGTTCTATTCCCTCAACGGCACTCATAGCTGTAACAACATTAACTTTAGCTTGATGCAACACACTGCTAATAATGTCTAAGTTTAATTGGTTGTCATCAATTGCTAACACTAATAATCCCGCTATACCCCTTTTATACACCTGTTCATTCGTTACTACTATTTCACTGTTTATATTAGGCTGCGAGGCAACATCCAAATTAAGCAAGCGTTGAGCAAGTGCTGATGCTTTAACATGTTGAACTGATAGCAGCTGACTTGTTGACAAATTTAATGTGTGTTGATGGTTGATGATAACCACTGAAATTGCTTTTGAAGATAATGAATCGTTGATTGCTTGCACACTTAGTAATTTAGGTAAATCATCAGCATCTATAATTAAGTTTTCAGTTTCGGTTAACTTTATGGGATATTCTAACGCTTCCTTTAGGTCAATACTTATTAACTTCGGTAAAGCGCCCACAACACGTTGTAGCTCATAGCTTTGCTCAGATATAACGGCTAATGCATTTGCTGGTAATACGCTACTTTTTGTTGTATCCACCTGTAACAAAATACTAAAATAAAACTCACAACCATGACCTTTCTCACTATTTAATGCAATTTCACCACCCATTAGTGATACCGCATGCTTAACAATAGCGAGTCCTAATCCAACGCCTTGGTGGATTCTTGTTGATGATTCATCGCCTTGCGTGAAAGCATCAAACAAACGCCTTTGATCAGCTTTATCAATCCCGCAGCCAGTATCAATTACACGAAAACAGATAAGCTGTTGTTCAATACTTACGCTTTGTACTAAATCCATTTTTAGTACAATAGAGCCCGAGCTTGTAAACTTAACCGCATTCGTTAGTAGATTACCTAAAATTTGCTGTAAGCGGATACTATCGCATATAAAAACAGGAGCAATTAAAGGGTCTACATCAATAATAAACTCAACATTTTTATTTTCACACAGCGGCGCCGTTAAGCTATCGCAAATATCAATTAGCTCTACAATATTAAATGGCGCTAACTTAAGTTCAGCTTGCGCACTTTCTACGCGTGCAAAATCCAGCATTCGGTTAAGCATCAATAATAAACTTTGCGCAGCGTGTTTAGCCTGGCCTGTTTGTTGTAGTTGCTTTTGGGTAAGCCCCTGATCTATTAACATATCAAGTAGGCCCAATACCGCGTTAAGTGGAGTGCGTATTTCATGGCTTAAATTAGCAATAAAACGGCTTTTAGCAAGGGTTGCTCGTTCAGCATCATGCTTAGCTTTAGTTAGTGCGCTTACATCCTGTAAATGAATAACATAATAAGAAGGATCACGTTTTTCATCCCACACAAGTGATACACTCAATTGTAACCAATTGGCTAATTTCCCTTGCGCTAAGGTTAAATGGTATACCTTTTTCTTGTCGTCGAGTAACTTTGCTAAAGTGATTTTTATTTCTTGCCATTGGCTGTCGTCAAAGAGCATTTTAAGCTGCTCTCCTACTAAAACAGGATGTTCTATAAATAATTTTCTGGTCGCTTTATTAACTTGTACAATCGTGTGCTCAAGCGACAGCAGCACAACGCTATTAGCAGCAAATTCAATCGCACTTCTAAATTTAGATTCTGAAGCTTTTAAAGCGTACAACGTTTGTTGCTGCTCAGTTATATCTCGTCCTATTCCCATTGTACCCAACAAATGTTGATGCTCATTATAAAAAGGAGCTATGGTTAATTGATAGGACTTATTCTCTGTGTCTATTCGTTGTTGTACATCGTGACGATTTTGTAAAACTTGCTTTTCTAAAACGCTAATTTGTTCATCATCATTGCTAATTTCCTCCATGCGTTTACCCACTAACGCTGTTTGCTCTTTACCTATATACGCTTCAAATGCCTTATTACACCCTAAAAACAAACCATCAATATTTTTAAAATAAATTAAATCGGGCACACTGTTAAGCATCGTGTTGAGTAATGCTAGGTGGCGTTCTTTTGCTTCATAGCTACGCTTTAGCTTTTCGGATTGCAGCTGCACTTGCTTATCAAGATCTTTATTAGCATTTTGCAGTGATTCCACCAGCTGCTTATTTTTAGCAAATACGCGTTTTACTTTCGAAAACCAAGGCTGCCAATTAAGAGGAATTTGATAATCTAATTGTTTATTTTGTTGTGTATCATTTTGCTCTAAATAGTGCATTAAATGCGTCATCGGTTTTATAAAAATACGCTGGCTTAACCAAAAAAACACACCAAACATAATGCTTAAAAATAGTGTTAAAAATATAAATTCTAATAATACTTCGTAACGAATAGAGTTTACTAAATTTGATTTAGGTTCGTGAAATGCAGCATGAATAGGCAAATTGCCCATTGGTTGCATAAAATAATTAGTATTACTGGTTAATATCGTCAGTTTATTCTCCGGACCTGCGATGTTTGGCCAATAGGTTTTTAGATCGATGGCTTCGTCAATTAGATTTTTTGAGCTGGCAATAATGTGATGGAACTGATTCATAAATACATATTCACCGTGATTAGGTGATACTTTTTTTAGCCAAGTAGACATTGCCTGCACATCGTAAATTAAAATAATGTAATCGCTTGAACCAGGTTCTCGCTGACGGCCTATAGCAAAATAAGCTTTACCATCTATATTAATTATTGGGCTTGATGAAAGGTTATTTGGAGAAAACTCGGGTTTAAATTGCCCGTCTAAAATTTCGGTTAATAAAAAGCTTTTACTTTTATTACGCCTTGCCACATATGCAATACCACGCTCATCCACATAAGCGACTGCTGAAAGTGACTGCATCAGCGAAAGCGTCGTATTAAAAGAAGGGCCTAACGCGACTAATTGCTGCCACTGTAAAAGCTCACGAGTAGAAAGTGAAAAATCTCCTTTACCAACAATTTCAGTGCCTTGGTTTATAAAATGACGATAGTAGTAACCATCATACTGGCTAATACCTTCAAGAAGAGTGCTATTTAATTGATTATAAGGAGGCAGTTCGTACAATGTAAACATCGTAGTAAGTAAGTCACTTGCCGCTTGCATGCCATGACTTACTTGTGCAGATACATTGATAAAATCGGCTTCGCGCTTTTCAACAATGCGTTCAAGCTTAATATTATATAAATGTAAGCATAATAAAAGAGCTACAACTAATGGAACCAAAAGCGCAACAAATAAAGAACGATAATAATGTTTAAGAGGTAAAAAATTCAACGTACTGCCTGCGTTATGGCTCGAAAATCAATCGATAGACTATCGAGCCAATTTGTTAAGCGCAAGTTATAAATTTTCTTCTGCAAATGACGCTAAGCGACTACGTACAACCCCGTTAAGGTTTATCGTTGCACTGCCCTCAAAGTTTTTAAAACGCTCTACTATGTACGTTAAGCCCGAAGTCACCGGTGTTAGGTAGTTACTGTCTATTTGCGCCAAGTTACCCGTACAAATTAATTTAGTACCTTCGCCGCAGCGAGTAATAATCGTTTTAAGTTGAGATGCCGTTAAATTTTGGCTCTCATCTAAAATTACCACCGCATTTTGAATGCTACGCCCACGCATAAAGTTAACCGATTTAAACTGCACATTGGCTTTTTCCATAATGTAGTTTCGGCTTGATATCGGATTTTCGTCGCCTTTGTGCAATACCTCCAGCGTATCAGTAATGGCTGCAAGCCATGGCGCCATTTTCTCCTCTTCTGTGCCGGGTAAAAAACCAATGGACTCTGCTATTTCAGGGGTATTACGGGTGACTATTACTTTATCGTAAATACCTTTTTCGATGACCATTTCAAGGGCGCTGGCAAGCGCTAACAAGGTTTTACCACACCCCGCAGGGCCGGTTAAAATAACAAGTTCAATACTTGTATCGAGTAGTGCATCAAGCGCCATACCTTGATAAATGTTTTTAGGTTTAACGCCCCATGCTTGTTGATGCATTAAACGCTCAACGCCAATATCTTTTAGCGTTATGTGCTCGTCATCGTACGATTTAACACGTGCCGCAAACTGATCCCCTCCATCAAGTAAATATTCATTACAAAATACATCAGGTATTAAGTTTTTAGGCACATGATGAAACGTATCACGTCCGTGTTGCTCAGTATTACACTCCCCTACATGCTCCCAAAAATCCCCTTCAATTTTTTTATAACCACTAGTAAGCAGGCTTATATCGTCAATAAGTTGGTCGGTGCGGTAATCCTCAACATATTTAAGCCCGGCGCCTTTGGCTTTTAGGCGCATGTTTATGTCTTTTGTAACCAATATAACCTTTGAATCACTGTGCTGCTTTTGTAAGTACACGGCGCAATTAATAATACGATGGTCGTTTTCGTTACCTGGTAAACCAGAAATGGAGTCGGCAAATAAATGGTCGTTTACAATAATGAGGGTACCTGCAGAGCTCGCTTTTGCCTTTTTGTTACTTGGCAGCGCCACGCCTTGTAGCATTTGTTCGGGCGTTGCATTTTTAAGAACTTCATCTAATCCACGAATAGCGACGCGCGCATCACGACTTACGTCGTGTTTTCTGTCTTTTATGTGGTCAAGCTCTTCAAGCACCGTCATTGGGATAACAACGTCATGCTCTTGAAAAGACAAATAAGCGAGTGGTTCGTGAAGTAGTACGTTGGTATCTAGCACATACATTTTACTTTCAAGGTTCGAAGCTTTTTCCATAGCACTTTCCTTACGTTTTATGATTTTTATGCTATACCAAAATAACTAAGTAAAACGGGCAAAACTTAAACCTGCAATACTTAATTGCTAAGGCATAATGTAAGTTTAGTCTATTTGTCATAAAAGTCCGTTTTATTACAAACTGTAATTAGTTTTGATTTACCTAAAAAAGAGTCATAAACAAGCTGTTTTAATAGTAATAATTAACACTTACAAAATTAATTAAAAGTGAGCCAAATAGCGCCTTGCAGTGGTGTTAGCTTACAGGTAACATAGCCGCCTTTTTCATCATAGACGAGACATACATGAATTTTTCCTTAGGTCAGCGTTGGATCAGTGATACAGAGTCAGATTTAGGATTAGGCACCGTTGTTGCCATTGAAGGCCGTCAGGTCAGCATATTATTTCCTGCCAGTGGTGAGAGCCGTGTTTATTCTAGTGCAGAAGCACCTGTTACCCGTGTGGCATTTAATCCTGGCGATGTGATCAAAAGCGTTGAAGAATGGGAATTAGAAGTAGAGTCTATTGAAGTACAAGGCGAGTTACTTTGTTATCACGGCACCCGTGTTGATAATGGCGAAACTGCCAAGCTTAAAGAAACCTTTTTAGATCATTTTATTAAGTTTAATAAACCACAAGATCGTTTATTTGCGGGCCAAGTCGATCGTTTTGATCGCTATACACTTCGCTACCAAACGTGGTTACATAAATTTGAACGTGAGCAATCGCCTATTAAAGGCTTAATTGGTCAACGTGCTAATCTTATTCCGCACCAGCTTTATATTGCCCAAGAAGTGGGTAAACGTTTTGCACCACGCGTACTTTTATCAGATGAAGTAGGCCTTGGTAAAACAATTGAAGCAGGCATGATACTACATCAACAAATTATTAGTGGTCGTGCGAGCCGCGTACTTATTGTTGTACCAGAAAATCTACAGCACCAATGGTTAGTAGAAATGCTACGCCGCTTTAACTTACACTTTTCTATTTTTGATGAAGAACGCTGCGACGAAGCGTTTGCAGATTCTCCAAACGTGTTTGATACAGAGCAACTAGTACTTACCAGTCTTGAATTTTTAACCAAGAAAAAACGCTGGTTTGAACAAGCAACGCTTGCTGATTGGGATTTACTAGTTATAGATGAAGCCCATCACCTAAGTATAAATAACGGCAAGCCAAGCTCAGAGTATCAACGTATGGCAGAGCTTAGCCAAGATATTCCGGGCCTTATTTTACTTACCGCAACGCCTGATCAACTTGGTCACAGCAGCCACTTTGCACGTTTGCAGTTACTCGACCCTGATCGTTTTTACGACTACGACGTGTTTAAAGAAGAAGAAGCAAATTATAAAGACGTTGCTGAAGCTGCAAATCAATTACTGCAAGAGCAAGGGCTAGACGACACAGCCAAAGCCACACTAATTGAGCTATTAAAAGAAACCGATATTACTGATATTCTTGAAAAAGCACAGCAAGGTGATTTACCGGCACGTAAAGAAATACTTAACATGCTGCTCGATCGCCACGGCACAGGTCGTATATTATTCAGAAATAGCCGCAGCGGCATTGATGGCTACCCAAGTCGTAAATTACACGCCTACCCTATGGCACTGCCAAAACAGTATAAAACGGCTATGTCGGTTCTCGGTAATATGGGCGGCATTCAAAACCCTGAACTAAGTGCACACCGCGCTCTTTTTCCTGAAAAAATATTTCAAGAGTTTGAAGGCGAAAGCGCAAGCTGGGGTCTATTCGATCCACGTGTAGATTGGTTAATCGACACTCTTAAAACGCTTAAGCGCGAAAAAGTACTACTTATATGTGCTAAAGCTGAAACAGCTATCAGCCTTGAGCAAATACTGCGTGAGCGCGAAGCAATTAAAGCGTCGGTATTCCACGAAGGTATGTCTATTATTGAGCGTGACCGCGCTGCTGCATTTTTTGCAGACGAGTACGATAATGCACAAATATTACTGTGTTCAGAAATTGGCTCAGAAGGTCGTAATTTCCAGTTCTCGCATCACTTAGTACTGTTTGATTTACCACTGAACCCAGATTTACTAGAGCAGCGTATTGGTCGATTAGACCGTATAGGTCAAACACAAGATGTGAACATTCATGTGCCATATTTTGAAAACACCGCTCAAGAAGTATTGCTACGTTGGTACAACGAAGGTCTAGATGCATTCGAATCTACATCAACAACGGGGCAAATGCTTTATAAAGAGTTCCGTGATGACTTACTTGAATATATTTCTGCGCATAACTGCGATGAAGACGAACTCGATCCATTACTTGAGCAAGTAGCACAGCAAAATGCAGTACTGCGTAAAAAAATGGAAAGCGGACGAGATCGTTTACTAGAGCTACATTCATCGGGTCAAGGTGCTGCAGATTCGCTTGTAGCTGATATTGAAAAACTCGATAACCAGTTTGAGTTGCCAAGCTACATGATCAACGTGTTTGATACATTTGGCGTAAGCCAAGAAGATAAAGGCGAAAACACCATTATCTTAAAGCCAACGGAACATATGTTAAGTGCCTCATTCCCATCGCTTAAAGACGATGGCATGACGGTTACGTTTGATCGCGACACGGCACTTTCGCAAGAAGACGTACACTTTATCAGCTGGGATCACCCTATGGTGCAAGGCACTATGGATATGATTTGTGACGATGACTTTGGTAGCGCATCAGTTGCACTGCTTAAAAACAAAAAATTACCGCCTGGCACCTTTTTTGTTGAGCTTATTTTTGTTGCAGAAGCAATGGCACCAAAAGTATTGCAAGTTGGTCGCTTTTTACCGCCTACACCAATTCGTATATTGCTCGATAAAGCAGGTAATAACTTAGGTGAGAATGTGGCATTTGAAGGCTTTAATCAGCAGCTATCAGCCGTTGGCCGCCAAACAGCGAGTAAGCTTGCAGGTGCACTGCAAAGCGCTGTTCACCCTATGATCACTAGCGCTAAAGATATGGCTCAAGAAAAACTTGAAGTTATTCGCGCAGCGTCGCTTGTTAAAATGCAAACGTCACTCAGTGAAGAGCAAGAGCGACTTGTTGCCCTAAAACAAATTAACCCGAATATTCGCCAAGAAGAAATTACCTTCTACGATAAGCAGCGCAACGACCTAACTACGTATATTGAAAAAACGCAGTTACAACTTGATGCCATTCGCTTAATTGTTGTTTCGCACTAAGGTTTCAGAAAAGACTGCTAATAAGCGTAAGTTAAATAAAAGTGCGGTATTTATATCGCACTTTTTTTCATAAAAATACATCTAAAACACAGTAACTATTCCGTCACTAGACTCACAATCTATATTAACTAGAAGCTAATACCTCCAATATTTTCGCTTATGTTCACGTCGAGATATTGCATTGCATCATGTAAATTTAAAATCAATTGGCTGACTGAGATTGCAAGCTTTTTGATATCATCCCTTGAAATATAATGAGCTTTTCCATCTTTTGTCTTTCCACTTCGATGAACACAATCATGCCTAATAAGTATTGCAGTCTCAAAATATCGCCTTTCATTTACTATCAGCTTTTGAAGATCAATATCTAATACATTCATATATATTTTACTAACTACCCCGAGATTATGATAAAGAATTTCTGATAATCTACCGGTGACTATATCTTCTAATAAATTAGGTTTTTGAATAATAAGCTTAAGAGAGTACGTCTCATTTTTAAGCTTTTCCGAAGTAAGGATGAACTTTTTTATATACTCATCTGAACTGAGTACATGGCACCTTAATGCATCACCAAAGTAAGTCTCCAACGTAATGATACATTGAGTATAAAACAGTCTATTAAAATAAGTATTATTGACATAGTTTTCTGATAAAAGATGATAGGTTAATTGCTCTAAGTTAAATACGGCACTTTTAAATACAGCTTGATACTCACTTTCTCCTTCTCCTAGCTTATAACCATCATTTAGGTGATAATCAAAATTTAAAGAGTTAGGATCTTTACTTACATGCACCTGAAAAGGATTGTCACAGTTAGTGCAATTAAGGATTTCTAATTGGTGCTCAACCTCCCCGTCAATAGCAAGAGGTAAGTCATTATTAGAATCGGGCTCATGACTATTTAATTCACCACATCGACTGCAATAAAACTCTATATTTCCATACATGAAACCTCCTTTGCTTGGTATCCAGATTAAATTTTCACAACCACTCTTGTGTATTTTGTCCACCCAAAATAGCCATAATTTCTACATTTTCTTCGGTAACCCTGTAATAAATACTGTCTGAACCACAGACTGCTCGCCGATAACCCTTACGTATATGCTCAACTGATTGGTAGAAATAAGGGTTTGCTGCTAGTTTTTCAAACATAGTAAAAAAAGCATAAAAATAATTATCTGCTTGCTGTTGTGAATATTCATCACAGCCGTACTGGTAAATGCGACGTAAATCTTCTTTAGCATCGTTTGAAAGCTTGTATGTACGCATTACTTCGTGCTTGATTTGAATTCTGCTAGCATTTCATCTGCAGATTGAGTGCTAAAGCCACTTTGCTCAGACTTTACAAGCTTACTATTTATTACCTCAGCTCTTCGAGCACGCCTGATCAGGTCGTTTACCAGTTCACTTTTATTTGCGTAATCACCCACGTTTTCAACGTGATTACGCAGCCATAAATCATTTTTCTCAGTAAGCGTAATACTTTGTCTAGCCATAACATTAAACCTTGCTTGCAATAGTTGGTGTAATTTTACACCAGAACAAAAAACACGCAATAAATTTTTCCCTTGAGCCTTCAGTCTCGCTCCACTAAAATAGCGCCCTTAAAAATCATTAAGGTCGGCCGTGTTAGTTAATTACAATCCCCCAATGAATCCGTATTTAACAATACTGTATCAAGATGACGACTTGCTCATCGTTAATAAGCCAAGCGAGTTATTAACAGTCCCTGGTAAAGATCCTAAACACGCCGACAGCTTAATTAACCGTGTTAATCGTGTTTTTCCAACAGCTAAAATAGTTCATCGTTTAGATATGGCAACATCAGGCATACTTTGCCTTGCTATGAATAAAGCAGCGCACAGGCATTTAAGTATGCAGTTTCAAGAACGCGAAACAGCTAAGCGTTATATTGCACGTGTATTTGGGCAGCTTGAGGTCGATACGGGAACCGTGGATCTGCCGCTTATTTGTGATTGGCCTAATCGCCCTAAACAAATGGTTGATCACGAAAATGGTAAGCCATCGCTTACGCACTTTAAAATACTTGAGCGCGAAGCCGATGCTACCCGTGTAGAGCTAACGCCAATAACTGGGCGCTCACATCAGTTACGTGTACATATGCTAAGTTTAGGACATCCTATTTTAGGTGATAGGCTCTATGCCCATAAAGACGCACTTGCCGCAGCTCCTCGCTTACAATTACACGCACAAATGCTGAAGTTGAAGCACCCTACAACTGAGCAAGTACTTACATTTGAAGCCGAACCTGAGTTTTAATCATTGCATTAATGATTATTAAGCCATAGTGCTAAACTTTTACCGTAGTACGCCGATACCTAATTAGTATTCATTATTTGAGCTTCTTATGGTATCTGCGCAGTTTTTAAAAAGTATACTTAACGTATTACTAATGTGTACGCTATTTTTAAGCGTACAGGTAACAGCTGCTGAGCATATTGCCCCTCCTACATTATCAAGTATTGAAAACAACGATATTGAACGCTTGCTTCCAAATGACGAAATAAAATCAATACTTGCAGGTGAAACCGAGTTTTTGAGTTTATACAGCGAATATATGAGCGCCGACTTTAGAGGTGTTGTATTACTTATACCCGACTGGCAATCAGTGCCAACAAACAATGCTGGCATGAGTTTTTTACGAAAAGAACTTAATAACTTAGGCTATACCACTTACGCAATGACGGTACCCGACATAGACTGGCAAGCCAGCAAAATACCAGACTCATCAACAGAAATGTCTGCAGAAACAACGACACCTGATGCAGCTACAAGCACAGAGCCTGCGACTGCAGATATGAAGAAAAATGCAGAACCTCATTATGTTAATGCTTTAGAAAAAGTGACTAATGAAGTACTCGACAATTATAAAATAAATCTGATTGCTCGCTTTAATGCGCTATACCAAACTGCAATGCAAGAGCCAGGTAACGTAGTGGTTATTGCACAAGGTACCAGTGCTGGCGTATTACTTGAGCACTATGCCGACTTTCCAGAACAGAGAGTAGATGCATTTATAAGTTTAAGCAGTTACTTACCTAATACTAAACGTAATAAAGATTTGAGCCAAACAACGTCACTTGTTACGCCAGCTTTACTCGATATTTACTATGCTAATGACAGCAATGATATTTTAATGAGCCTTAAAAATCGCCAACGCTGGGTTAACCGAAATGCTAAATTTGATTATCGCCAACGCCAGCTATTTGGCCTGCGCGATCAACCGGATCAACACGCACGTCTAACAAAAGAAATAGACGGCTTTTTACGCCGCCTTTTTTAAATATTCATAAGCTGCTTGAATATCTTGGCTCTTTTTAACTGCAAGCTCCATCATGTGTTTTGGTAAACCTTGCGATACCAATTTATCTGGGTGATGTTGGGACATAAGTTTACGGTACGCTACTTTTATCTCACGCTCAGTCACACCATCATTAAGCCCTAATAACGCCAATGCCTGTGTACGATTCATATTATTATTGGGTGGGACATGATGACCCGAGCCTTCACGGTAGCTGCTACTTTGCCCTTGGCTTTGTTGCTGTTGATTAAAGCGCTGTTGTTGCTTTCTAAAGTTAAATTCTGCTTGATAGCGTTTTAATACAAATGCAAAATGCGTTTTCGAAATCCCTAACTGCTTACTTACCTCTGCTAACAATTGCTTTTCTTGTTCGGCTAACACCCCATCAGAGAATGCCATTTGAATTTGTATTTCTAAAAACAATTGCATCAAGTCGTTTCGCTTAGCAAAGCGTTCTTTAAAGTCGTGCACGGTTTCTTTAAGTGAGAAGTCGCCCTCTTTACCCGACTGAAAAGCCTGCTGTGCTTCGCGGCGCTCTTCGCCTTTCAAACCCATTTCATCCATAAACAAGTTGGCGGCTTTTATATGCATTTCGCTAACTCTGCCATTCGATTTAGCAATATGCCCCATTACGGCAAAACAGCTCGAAAAGAACAAAGCTTGGCGCTCGTTTACATCTGCATCGTTAAACAAGCTTGAAAAGCCACCCGCTTTATCAAAGTTACTTTTTAAGCTTTTATCAAATAAATGGCCAAGGTATAAACCTAAAATGGCACCAAAAATTTTGCCAAACATAAAGCCAAAACAAAAACCGAGTATTTTTCCCCACATTTATAATGCTGCCTTTTTAAAAAATTTAGTTAATGCGCCGCAAGGCGTTTGTTTAAGTCATTCAAACGTTCGGGTGTACCTATATCATCCCACTGACCAATATAAAGCTCAGTAGAGATTAAATGCTTACTTAGCTTTTCACGTAAAATAGGCCCTAAAGGACGCCTCCCTTGCGTTAACCCTTTGAAAAAATCAGCCTGATACCGACTGATCCCTGAGAATGTATACTTTTGACTCTCTGGCGATAAATGACTTAATGCAAAATCACCATCTGGATTATGTGGTGGGTTTTGTATTAGCACAATATGCGCCTCACCCGCTTGCAAATGCAGCTGCATTAGCGCACTTACATCATAATCGGTATATACATCGCCATTAACTACAATGAAAGACTCTCCAAGCAGAGGTAGCGCCTGAATAATACCGCCAGCAGTTTCAAGACCACCTTCAACTTCTTGACTGTAAAGTATGTTTACCCCAAATTGACTGCCATCGTTAAAGTAATCTTTTATTTTATCACCTTGCCAAGCGAGGTTTATTACAATATCGGTAATTCCGGCAGCTTTGAGGTTATTTATATGATGCTCAATAAGTGGTTTTTCTGCTACTTTTAACATTGGCTTTGGCATATGCTGTGTTAGCGGCATCATCCTCTGTCCGCGTCCTGCGGCTAAAATCAACGCTTTCATGTGCGCTCCTTTGCTAACTTTTCAGTCACTTTTGGCACTATGGTATGTTTAGTCCAATCACTCAATGCTTTAAGCTCGGGATAATTAGCAGCCACTTCAATAATATAATCAAGTGTGGGTAAAATATTATCTAAATAACCTGTTTTCCCGTCGCGTAAATATAATCGACAAAATATACCAGCTGCTTTTAAGTGGCGCTGAATACCGGTTAAATCAAACCAATATTTAAACTCATCAAATGAGGTATTAACCATTAAATTTTGAGCAGTGAACTCGCTATAAGCAAAATTAAGCAAGCTTGTTAGCTCTTTTGCCGGAAGTTTAAAATAGCAATCTCGAAGCAGCGATACTAAATCGTAACAAAGCGGACCACGTACCGCATCTTGATAATCTATAATCGCCCACAGGCCATTACTATTCATAATATTTCGACTGTGATAATCACGGTGCACGGTTACTGTAGGCTGCACAAGCATAGCCTGAGTGAGTAACTCACAGCTTGTTTGCCACATAGCTTGATACGCTGCAGTTGGGGATTCATCTATAAAGTCGTTTACTAACCACTGACTAAATATATCGAGCTCAAGTTTTATAAAGTCTTTATTGTAAGCTTGCATAACAGCTGAGGGTGGTGTTTTTGCCCATTGAGCACTTAAACTTATTAAAGCTTTGTAATACTCAATACGATTTTCATCATCTAGCATATCAGCCAAATGCTTACTGCCTAAATCACTTAGTATAAAAAAGCCTTGCTGCTCGTCGCTAGCAATTATTTTTGGAAGTAAAAAGCCTTGCTCGGTAAATACCTTATTAAGTGATATATAAGGCGCGTTATTTACTTTTTGGGGTTCTGAATCCATCACAATAAAATGCTCATTACTGCACGTTAAACGGTAATAGCGACGGAAACTAGCATCCCCTGTTATCGCACTTAACAAAGTAGGCTGCGTATTAAAGTGTGTGTTTATAAATTGTTGTAAATTATCAAAGCGTGTCATTTTATAAGATATCTATTTTTAACTAAGTTAATTAGGTCAATTACTGTATTTGCCATTATTTTCCTTTATTATGTGTAAATTATATTTAATCACAAAGCATTAAGGTCAATAAATGAGCAAAACCTGGGGCATATTGATGCTAAGCGTAGTTAGCGCACCATCGCTTGCCGAAACTGAACTGACGCACAACCTTTGTGGCATTTCAATGCAAACCAGAGCTTGGCAACCACTTCCAGGCCTTGAGCTTGGTACTGTTGATATTAAAGCTGATGATGTAGAGCTCCTCGGCACTCAAAGTGCTGAATTTACCGGCAATGTTGATATTAACACCGTTAATATGAGTTTGTCCGCACAAACTGCGTTGATAGATAAACAGCGTGGTTTATTAAATGCAACCGGACCAATTACTTATCGTGACACAATTAGCCAAATAAGCAGCAAAGGGCTAAACGCCGATTTAAGCAACTCAGAAATTAGCCTACTTGGTGCAGATTACAGTTTAACCGATCAACAAGGTAAAGGTGGTGCAGAAAAGCTGACCGTGAATAATTCTGGCTTAGTGCTCATGAATGCAAGCTTTACTGCTTGTCCTGGTCAAAGCCCTGTATGGGAAATAGAAGCAGACGAAATTAATTTATCCCGCGAGGAAGGCTGGGGTGAAACTCACAATGCGATACTAAGAATTCTTGATACACCTGTTTTATATTTGCCTTATTTTACATTTGCACTCGATGAACGTCGTAAATCAGGATTACTAAAGCCTAATATTTCCAGCTCAGATCGCTATGGTATTGAAACAATTACACCTTATTACTGGAACATAGCGCCAAATTTTGATGCCACTATTACCCCGCGCTATATGTCTCGTAAAGGCTTGCAACTGCAAACAGAGTTTCGGTACTTAACTGAGCAACATGAAGGTTTGGTCGGTGTAGAGTACTTAAATAAAGACGATTCAGAGCCAACTCTTGATTCACGTTATATGTTTCATTGGCAACAAAGAAGTTATTTAGGTGAGAGCTGGCGAGCTAATGTAGATATTACCAACGTAAGTGATGACAATTACATTACTGATCTTGATTCTAACTATGCAAATAAAACCGATACCCAACTTTACCGAACTGGCGCACTAACACACTTAGGTGAGACATGGCGTACAGATATTAAAGTGCAAAACTTTGAAGTACTCGGTGATCACTTAGAATCATATACCGCTATACCTCAAATCAACTTTACTCAAACAGCCCCATGGCGTATTGATAATTTTGATTTTACAGTTTCTGGCGAAATCAGTCATTTTACTAACGACTCAGCCATTATAGATCAAGCAACGCGAGTGCATTTAGAGCCTAAAGCTCGCTTTGATTACAAACAACATGCATGGTCGTTTTTATCTGAAGTAAGTTTATTGCAAACAAATTATAAACAACATGGTGATTTAGATGGCACGCAATACAGCGAAAGCGTATCACGTACAATCCCTAAAGTTCGTTTATATTCTCAACTAAATTTTGAACGTAATACATCATCTTTTATTGAAGATGGTATTCAAACTTTGGAGCCTCAAGTTCAGTATTTATATACCCCCAATAAAGACCAATCTGATATTGGGTTATTCGATACAACTAAGCTACAAGACGATTACTATGGCTTATTTAGAGACACTCGATTTTCGGGTGTTGACCGTATTGCCGCTGCAAACCAATTTACATTGGGTGCAACAACGCGTTTGTTTGATAAAAAACAAGAAGAAGTGTTTAACTTTAGCGCTGGACAAATATTTTATTTAAGTGACTCAGCTAAACCAACAGAGCAAGGTTTAAACTCAGACACTAATTATAATGCACTATTTGCAGCCCAAACCATGTTACATTGGCATCGACGTTGGTACCTTGCTGGAGGTATTCAATACGATACAGATGGTAAACAAATGGTTCAGTCAAATGTAACACTTGATTACAAAGGTGATAATAATCAGCTAGTACAATTGAACCATCGCTATGCAAATGATGTCTCAGGAAATACAATCGAGCAAGCGGGTGTATTTACAAGTATTCCCATTAGTGACGAATGGCAATTTATTGCAAGCTATCATCGAGATCTTGAAAATAACAGAAGTATCGAAATATTGAGCGGATTACAGTATGAATCATGCTGTTGGGCATTCCAAATTACTGGTCATCGCCAAATCGAAACTGACTTAAATCAGTCAATAGGACAAGAACAAGCAACTTTTGACTCAAGTATTGGTTTTAATTTTGTATTAAAAGGACTGGGTAGTAAAAGCCGCTATGATGCACAAAAACTATTACAACAAGGTATTTTTGGCTATCGTAGACCGTATTTTCTTAGTAACTAGTATCACAACAGTACTATTAGCAAGAGTAGTAAAGAGAACATGACTTTAAAAAAATTATTAGTATCAACAGTTTTAAGTATCAGCCTTTGCCAAAGTGCATTAGCAGCCCCTGTAGAAATCGACAAGGTGATTGGCGTTGTAAACCAAGGCGTTATTTTAAATAGTGAAGTAGACACCATTGTAAATCGTGTTAAAAAACAAGCCGAAGAGCAAGGGCAACAACTTCCTAAAGATGAAACCTTACGTGTACAAGCAATAGAACGCTTAGTTAGCCAAACATTGATGATGCAAATGGCTGAACGTATGGGATTACAAATATCTGATAGCCAGCTAGACCAAACGCTAGCAAATATGGCAAAAGAGCAAGGCGGTACAATTGCTGATCTACGTAAAACCATTGAAGGTTCTGGCGAGAGTTTTCAAGCATACCGTGAAGAAATCCGTAAAGAAATAACCACTCAACAAGTTACACGCGCCAATGTAGATCGCCGAATTTATATTAGCGATCAAGAAGTTGATAATTTGCTAAAAATTATGGAAAGTCAGGGACAAAACTCTGAAGAGTATAATATCGGTCACATTCTTATCGATATTCCTAATGATGCGACTGCTGATGAAATATCTGCAGCAAAAACACGAGCAGATAAAGTAATAGAACTATTAAATGATGATCAAGAATTTAAACGTATTGCCATTTCGTCATCAAGCGGTTCAAAAGCACTTGAAGGCGGACAACTAGGCTGGATGGGTATTAATGAAATGCCATCATTATTTGCAGAAGCAGTTAAAGGCAAAAAAAGTGGTGCTATTATTGGCCCTCTTCGCTCTGGCGCTGGATTTCATATAATTAAAGTACAAGAAATTCGTGGACTACAAGTTGTAGAAACAACTGAAGTGCGCTCACGTCATATACTAATCGAACCCTCTATTATTTTAAGCGAAGAAAAAGCACGAAATATGCTTGCTGGTTTTGCAAAAGACTTACGTGCTGGTACCGCTGATTTTGGTGAACTAGCTAAAGAATATTCTGAAGATCCAGGTTCAGCTCTCAAAGGTGGCGAATACGATTGGACTGATCCAACAACTTACGTTCCAGCTTTTAGAGATACTTTACTTTCTCTTAAACAAGATGAAATTAGTGAACCATTCAGAACTCGATTTGGTTGGCATATTGTTCAGTTACTTGGCAAACGTGTAGCTGATAAAACAGAGCTTGCTAAACGCAATCGTGCTCATGGCATGTTGTTCAATCGTAAATTTAAAGAAGAAAGTTTTAACTGGCAACAAGAAATGCGCGAGCAAGCTCACGTTGAAATTTTCCCTACAGACCAATAAATATGACCTTAAGAATTGCGATTACCCCGGGCGAGCCAGCAGGCATCGGCCCAGATTTACTTCTTACGCTTGCTCAGCAAGCGTGGGATGCTCAGCTTGTCGTACTAGCTGATGGTAAACTGCTTAAAGAACGTGCTAAACATCTTGGTTTGCCTATTAATTTAATTAAGTTTGATGAAAATGCCCCCGCAAAAGTAGCACCTGCGGGTAGTGTTTATATACATCAAGTTGATTTAGGTGTTGATGTAGAACTTGGGGTATTAAACGACGGTAATGGCCAATACGTTTTAGACACTTTGCGTATCGCAAGTGAAAAAAACATGGATGGTACATTCGATGCTGTTGTAACTGGTCCTGTCCATAAAGGTATTATTAACAAAGCTGGTATCTCTTTTAGCGGCCATACTGAATACTTTGCACAGCAATCAGATACTGCTGACGTTGTGATGATGCTGGCAACTGAGGGCTTACGTGTCGCACTTGTGACAACCCATATCCCACTTGCTTATGTATCGCGTGCTATTACCGAAGAACGTCTTACTAAAGTAGCGGGTATTTTAAATCACGACTTACAAACTAAATTTGGTATCGAAAAGCCACGTATTTTGGTATGCGGTTTAAACCCGCATGCAGGAGAAGATGGCCACTTAGGACGTGAAGAGATTGAAACAATCACACCTACTCTTGATGTACTTAGAAGCCAAGGTATGAATTTAATAGGTCCATTACCTGCGGACACGTTATTCCAAGATAAATATCTATCTGAAGCTGATGCTGTGCTTGCTATGTATCACGATCAGGGATTACCTGTGCTAAAATACAAGGGATTTGGTAATTCTGTGAATATTACATTAGGTTTACCATTTATCCGCACTTCAGTTGATCATGGTACGGCGCTAGATTTAGCCGGTACAGGTACAGCTGACGTTGGCAGTTTTGAATTAGCGATCCGCGAAGCAATTAAGCTCGCCCAAGAAAAAGCACAAAATCAATGACCGATAAAGTACATTTAGGACACCGCGCCCGTAAACGTTTTGGGCAAAACTTTTTATTTGATGAAATGATCATCGATAAAATAGTCTCTGCAATCGATCCTAAACCAGAAGACAACTTAGTAGAAATTGGCCCTGGACTTGGCGCTATTACAGAGCCTGTCGCTGATCTTAGTGGCCACCTAACGGTTGTTGAACTAGATAAAGATTTAGCACAACGTTTAATTGAGCACCCATTTTTAGGCCCTAAATTAACCGTTAACCAAGGCGATGCAATGACGTTTGACTTTGCAAGCCTAGTAAGAGACGACAAAAAATTAAAAGTGTTTGGCAACTTACCTTATAATATTTCTACGCCTTTACTGTTTCATCTTTTTGAATTTGCAGACAATATTGAACACATGCATTTTATGCTACAAAAAGAAGTCGTAAAGCGTATGGTTGCAGGCCCTGGTAGTAAAACCTTTGGCCGTTTAAGTGTAATGACTCAATACTACTGTAATGCAATGCCAGTGATAGAAGTGCCACCTGAGTGCTTTAAGCCAGCACCTAAGGTTGATTCTGCAGTTATTCGTTTAATCCCTAAAAAGCCAGAACAACGCACGGCTAAAAGCGTTAAAATTCTAAACACTGTGTGCTTGGAAGCCTTCAATCAGCGCCGTAAAACACTGCGCAACAGCTTGGGCAACTTACTAACAGCAGAAGAGCTTACAAGCATTGGGATAGACATAACGTTGCGCGCTGAGCGCTTATCTTTACAACAATTTATTGATATAGCTAATTGGATTTATGACAACAAGCAGTAATATTGGATCGCCTGTTAAGGTATCTGTAGAAACATTTTACGTAGAAGGTCAGTCTCAACCAGAGATCGAAAAATACGTATTTGCCTATTCGGTAACTATTCGAAACCATAGTCTGTGTAGCGCTAAGTTACTTAGCCGCTATTGGTTGATTACAGATGCAAATGGCAAAGAAACTGAAGTAGAAGGTGAAGGTGTTGTTGGCGAAATGCCAACCATAGGCCCTGGTGAAAGCTACAAATATACCAGTGGAGCTATACTTGATACACCAGTAGGCACTATGCAAGGGCATTATACTTTACGCAATGAATTTGGTTCTGAGTTTCAGGCACCTATTAACGTGTTTCGTTTAGCTTGCCCTAATATTTTGCATTAAATGATAACTAAATTGTATGGCTGATTACGTAATAGGTGATTTACAAGGATGCTTTAGCGAATTTAGCACCTTGCTACAGCGGGTAGATTTTAACCCAAGTAAAGATCACCTCTACTTAGTAGGAGATATAGTCGCTCGCGGACCAGACTCTTTAGCCTGCTTAGATTACATTTACCAAAACCAAGACAGCATAACGATTACACTTGGCAATCATGATTTGCATATGATTGCCTGCTATTACTTAAATAAACCAACTAACCCAAAAGACAAACTTAGCCCAATATTCAATAGCCATAAACTCACCCATTACATTGAATATCTTCAAACTCAGCCTCTTGCCTTATATTTAAAAAAATATAATAGCTTTATATCTCATGCTGGTCTTAACCCTGATTGGTCAATTGAAAATGCGTTAAAATATGCACAGTTTGCGCAAAGCTGTTACCAATCAAATAATGCAAAAACCTTCTTTGAGCAAATGTATAAGCCACACCCTGTGAAATGGCATAATGATCTAGACGACTTTGAAAAATTTAGATGCATAGTTAATTATTTTACTCGAATGCGCTTTTTAACAAGTAATAATCAACTAGAACTTAGTGCAAAAGGCGCAACAATCAATAATAATGAGTTAACACCTTGGTTTATGCATCCAAATATATTAAACATTAAACAGGATATTATTTTTGGGCACTGGGCTGCCCTTGAAGGTAATACAAACCATAAATGTGTACACGCTTTAGATACAGGGTGTGTGTGGGGTAACAGCATGACGCTAATGAAACTACCTAGCAAACAAAAAATTGTAGAAAAATCCCACCTTTTGTCTAAATAACCTGAAATAATCTAATACATCTGTTAGATTTATAGACTAATAATTAAAATTAATTAAAGTAATTGATTTTAATTACTTAACTTATCAGTACAAACGCCGATAAGTTCTAACTGAAGTACTTTTGAGTGGAAACCTATATGAATCTAACAGTAAGCCAACGTATTTGGGGTGGTTTTATATTTATCACGCTATTACTTTTAATAATTGGTGGCAATTCTTTAATAAAAATAGCAAATATTGACCGCTCAACTCAAAAAGTGAACCAACTATCACTTCCAGCTCTGAATAAAAGCTCTGAGTTACAAGCTGAATTCATTTTAATGAGTAAAGCCGCTCAAGCGAGTTTTTACACTTCATCTGCAAATGAACTGGCGCCAATAAAAAAACAAGTACTCGAACAAAAACAGCTATTTAATAGCCTTCATAGCGAACTACAAGCAGTCGTAAAAGATGATCCAGCTTTAAACCAAAGCAGTAGAAATGTAGAACAAACCTACCTAAGTTTTTTAAGTACTGTAGAGAGCTTGCTTGTAGATAAGAGTAAACAATTAGCACTTAATAAAACATTAAAGTCTCAATTAGAAATTATCGAACTTAACGCTGAAGATGCAAATTCTGTCGTACTCGACATTTTGGACATAGACGGTTTTGAGCAAAATCATGCACGCGCATTCCAAGCGGCTAATAATTTAGAGAATAACTTTATGTCGGTTGTAAGTAATAGTACCGACATGCTGACAGTTAAAACACTCAATACACTTGATATTGTTAAAAACGAACAAAGCTACTATTTTGATGAAGTAACACGCACTCTAGCGTTAATAAAGCCTGCTATAGAGCAAACTCACAGTGATTTATTCAATAACTTAAAAGAGTATGTAGATACCCTCGAAAATAATATTAAAGGTAATAGTGGTTTAGCTGCAAATAAAAAACGCCTAATTGACTCAATCACACTGACCGAAAGAGAGCTTGCCGAATCAGAGCAAGCAACGAAAATGGCACTTAATCAAATTGATGAATTAGTTGCACAAGCAAGCAATGTTGCCTTTGAGTTACAAAAAGGTGTGCGCAGCGATGTAGATTCAGCTAATTTATGGACATGGGTAGGGATGGTTATCGCAACACTTTTAGCGATAGCAATTGCCATTATTACAGTTAGTCGTATAACCAAACCGCTTGCTGAAGTTAATCGTATTTTAGATATTGTTGCCAGTGGCGACATGACACAACGCTTAGATGACACTGCTAAAGATGAGTTTGGCGAACTATCTAAAAGTTGTAATACTTTAATTGATAGCTTGCGCAGCTTAATTAAAGGCATTATTTCTCGCTCGACTCAACTGGCCGCCGCTTCAGAAGAAACGTCTGCAATTACTGCAGAATCAAGCCAAGCAATTCGCAATCAACAAGCACAAGTTGAACAAGCAGCAACTGCAACCACTGAAATGAGCAGTACATCGCAAACAGTTAGCAACAGTGCTCAACAAGCGCTTAGTGAAATTAAAAATGCTGACAAAGAAGCCGAACGCGTTAAAGGTATTTCTAACAACAATAAAGCGACGATTGAGCAGCTTGCTCGTGAAGTAGACGACGCCTCTCAAGTTATCAATAAACTACATCAAGATAGCGCATCAATTGGTAGCATATTAGATGTAATACGCGGTATTGCAGACCAAACAAACTTATTAGCACTTAATGCTGCAATTGAAGCTGCACGTGCTGGTGAGTATGGCCGAGGCTTTGCGGTTGTAGCCGATGAAGTTCGCTCTTTAGCAAGTAAAACACAAGAGTCGACTCAAGAAATTCAATCAATGATTGAATCGCTACAAACAGGCGCAGAAGCTGCGGTAACAGCAATGAGCAAAGGTAAACAACGTGCTGTATCGTGTGTTGAGCAAACAGACTTAGCTAGTAGTGCGCTTGATTCTATTACATTTGCGGTATCTCAAGCTCACGATGTCAGTGAAGAAATATCAACTGCTGCATTAGAGCAACAACAAGTAGCACAAGAGATTAGTGAACGCTTAGAATCAATCGTAGCCATTGCAGAACAAACCGCTGAAGGCGCAAGCCAAACAAACATCTCAAGTTCAGAAGTAGCAAAACTTGCTGAAGAACTTCGTTTATCAGTCGATGAGTTTAAAGTTTAAATAACGCAATTAGCGCAAACTAAAAACCCCGTTGATACCAAGTATCAACGGGGTTTTTGTTTATTTAAATAAAGTACTTAACCTGAGCTCTGGTTAAGAGGTTTACTAACGTATTGAATCATGGTGATATTTAAATTTATTTTCTCTAGCCAGATAGATTTATTATCCAGAGTTCAGGTTACTTATGCCAATGCGCTTCATTAAGAAGGCTGGTGTTATTACTTTTGGCAATGGCTGCAAAAAACGGTGCTGCGCTGCCCTAGCCGTATTTCTTGCAGTTCGCTTTCACATGTCATACATGGCTTGCCTTTACGCCCATATACTAATAATTCTTGTGCAAAATACCCTGGTTTACCATCGCTTTGTGCAAAGTCTTTAAGCGTTGTACCACCTTGCATAATGGCCGCAGCAAGCGTGTCTTTTATAATAGGGATAAGTGCTTGATAACGTTTGAGCGATACTTTTCCCGCTTCTCGCTTTGGATGTATACCCGCTTTGAATAACGATTCATTCGCGTAAATATTACCAACACCAACCACCACTGCGTTATCCATAATAAATTGCTTTACGGGTACTTTTTTATTGCGCGACTGTTCGTACACGCGTTTAGCAAAAAAATCATCGGTAAGCGGCTCAGGGCCAAGCTTAGAGAGTAGCTTATGCACTTCACCTGGCTCTTGCCATAAGCAGCAACCAAAGCGACGAGGATCATTTAAGCGCAGTGCTTTACCGTTACCAAAAATAAACTCTACATGGTCATGCTTTTTAAGCGGCTCACTTTTATCTACAACACGTAAATTACCTGACATACCCAAATGTAAAATAGTGCTCCCAAGCTCACAGTGTAAAAGTAAGTATTTAGCTCGTCGTTCAATACTAGTAACAATTAGCCCTTCAAGTTGATACACGTCATCTGGCACTGGCCAGCGCATACTGGCATTGTAAATATTTACCTTTGTAACAACTTGGTTTTGTACGTGGGGAGTGATGCCCATTCGGCTCACTTCTACCTCTGGTAATTCAGGCATTAATTAGACTCACTTTGTGAAAAATCAAAACTAGGAAATAACTGCTGTGCAGTTTTTAAATCGAGTGCGAGTATTCGTTGGCTACTCTTTTCGAGTAAGTAATATTGCCCATCGCCTTTATAAAGCAAATAAACCCAAGGTAAACTCTCGCCAGCCAACTCAAATGTAGCAACATATAAAGGCGCATTAGGATTAAAAACAACAGATTCGTTAACGCCCATTAATTGCGCGCTTTGCCATTGGTTAATTAAATCACTAAGTTGCTGCTCAGATGCTTGCCACACAAGCGGTATGTCTTTTTGTAGTGGGGTTGTACGCCAGCTTGTTCCTATTCGCTCAATTTTTTGATCAACAAATTGCAGTGTCAGTACAAAACTTTGCTGGGGGAGTACGGCTTGTAATGTTGGTTTATCCTCCCCTCCCAAAAGTTGCTTATGCCAGCCATTTAAGAAGAAGATCATAATCAACATCGAAAATATTATAACGTTGTTCCAACCTTTACGGCCCAGTCGCATATTAATACACCTAGTAAATTCAAGATTTTAAAGTGTAACTAAAACTTAATTGCGCTGTCTATATGTTAAAGGCCGCAGACTTTGTTAGAATATCGGCAAATTTAAAGGAGTTCCGTCAATGTCTATGTATGTAGTGGGCCATAAAATCCCAGATTCAGATTCTATTTGTGGTGCAATTGCACTGGCTTATTTAAAAAACCAAATCGATGAGCCAGCAATTCCAACTCGTCTTGGTGAAATTTCACCTGAAACTCAATTTATCCTTGATAAATTTGGCTTCGAAGCACCAGAGCTTAAATTAAGCTACGCGGGTGAAGATGTGTATATTGTAGATCACACAGAAAAAACACAAGCACCCGATGATATCGACCAAGCTCGCGTTGTTGGTGTAGTAGATCACCATAAACTAGGTGACTTAACATCATCGACTCCGCTTGAATGTTGGATTCGTCCTGTTGGCTGTTCGAACACCATTATTAAAATGATGTACGATTTTTACAGTGTAGAAATCCCTAAAGACATCGCTGGTATTATGCTGTGTGCAATTTTAAGCGACACAGTCATATTTAAATCACCAACATGTACTACTGCCGATATTAAATGTGTTGAAGCGCTAGCTGAAATTGCAGGCGTAGAAGACTTTAAAGAACTTGGTATGGATATGTTCCGCGTTAAATCTGCGGTAGAAAACACACCAGCACGTGATTTAGTAATGCGTGACTTTAAAGATTTCAACATGAACGGTAACCTAGTAGGCATTGGCCAACTAGAAGTAATCGACCTTGCTGTTTTTGACGATATTAAAGCAGACCTTGCAGCCGATATTGCTAAGTTAAAAGTAGAGGGCAACCGCCACTCTGTATTTTACTGCTTACCGACATAATGAAAGAAGGCTCAGAAATGCTAATTGTATCTGACGATGCAAACTTAGTTGAGCAGGCTTACGGTGTAAAACCAGAGAATGATAAAGTATGGTTAGATGGTGTACTGAGCCGTAAAAAGCAAGTAGTTCCACCACTGCAAGATGCGTTTTCAAAAGCCTAATAACTTTAACAAATAGCACTAAAAA
>NZ_BADY01000081.1:0-1005 GCF_000241185.1 Pseudoalteromonas sp. BSi20495 | reverse complement strand
AGCGAATTTACTTCGCGCTCATGTAACGTGGCTTTGGTGTTTAAAAGCGAGGTGTAAAACCTCACCTACGATATGTGCAACCCAGTAGGTGCGAATTTACTTCGCGCTTTTATAGTTAATATTTAAATTACGATTTTATCTGTACTAAATCAAAGTCAGCCATGCCAGGTACAATTGCCTGCAGGCGAGACTCAGTAACATCGAGCGCGTTCAAACATTCGCAATATTCTGAAGCTTTTAGCTCAAGTTGATGTGCTTTTTTTTGCAATGATTTATCAATTTCTTTTGAAATGATATCCATTCGCTGTCCCATATCGTTAATACGATCTTCTATATTACCTTCTCGCGACTTAAACGCATCACCTAGTGACACCAAAATGGCACCGAGAGACCCATGAACTGCGGAATGAATTTTTTGGCTGATCTCTTTAGTAAAAAAATCATCTATTTGAGAAAGTGATTGCGGGGCTATAAAAAAGAAATCATCGCCGCGCTTAAATTTATCCATCAGCGCACGCTCTACATATTGCAGTTGGGTTTTAAGCACCTCAGGCTCTTTATCTGACATACCTTCAACCACGTGCTCAATAGCACTTAAACCTAAATTAACACCATCGGTGGCTAAATTAACTAGTTCAGGGACTGTATGGCGAATACCATTACTAAACTGCTCGAGCACTTTACTTTCGTCATCACTTAAATCAACCCAATAACCGCGAATAAACAGTTGGTTATTGTTGTTAATTTGCACACGTGTTTGGCCTTTATCAACAATTCGAATTACATCGTCGGTGATGATTAACCCATGCCTGAGTTCTACATCACATTGCTTTTGAGCAAATACACTGGTGCTTGAAAGTGCTATGGACAACGCCAATATCGAACGAGATAGAAACGCCATAAACACCTCAAAAAGACTAAAATGGAAGGCGAGTAGGTTAACAAAAAACCAACTTTATGCAAGTAAAAGAACATGCACAATACAAACACTACACAGCTAATTAA
>NZ_BADY01000082.1:0-54193 GCF_000241185.1 Pseudoalteromonas sp. BSi20495 | reverse complement strand
CGAGTCTTAGCTCGCATTTTTTTATATTTAGTAATTATACAACAGTTACGATTTTCATTGTGTTAGTTGCGCCCACGGTTTCCATTGAGTCACCGTGAGTAATGATCACTGTATCGCCAGATTCTAAAGAGCCTTGAGCAACTAAAGTATCAAGTGCTGCTTTTACCATACCGTCTTTTTCAGTTTTTGTAGAATCAAAAAATACTGGGTAAACACCACGATAAAGTGCCGTTTGACCTAACGTACTTGCATGACGTGAAAGCGAGTAGATTGGTAAACCAGAGCTAATACGCGACATCAGTTTAGCCGTACTGCCAGATTCAGTTAGTGTGATGATTGCTTTAACAGAATCTAAATGGTTTGCTGCATACATAGCAGAAAGGGCAATTGATTCAGCATTATTAGAAAAGCGACTATCTAAACGATGTTTAGAAACGTGTGTTTCTTTTTGAGATTCAGCACCTAAACAAACACGTGCCATTGTAGCAACTGTTTCTTCAGGGTAATCACCAGCCGCTGTTTCAGCAGAAAGCATTACAGCATCTGTTCCATCAAGAACAGCATTTGCAACATCCATAACTTCTGCACGAGTGGGCATCGGGTTATCGATCATCGATTCCATCATTTGCGTTGCTGTTACTACAGTACGGTTTAATGAACGAGCACGACGAATAATTAGTTTTTGCTTGCCCATTAGTGCAGCATCACCAATTTCAACACCTAAATCACCACGAGCAACCATTACAGCGTCAGACGCTAAGATAATGTCATCAACCGCTTCTTGTGTTTCAACGGCTTCAGCACGTTCAATTTTTGCAAGTAGTTGTGCTTTTGAACCAGCAGCTTCAGCTAGAGAGCGAACGTAGCGCATATCATCACCACTACGAGGGAATGAAACTGCAATATAATCTACGTCAATTTCAGCTGCCGTGATTAAATCTTCTTTATCTTTTTCAGTAAATGCTGGAGCAGTTAAGCCACCACCTAAACGGTTAATACCTTTATTGTTAGATAAAACACCGCCAACAGTTACAGTACAATGTACTAAGTGCCCAGCTACTTCATCAACACTTAGTTGGATAAGGCCGTCATTTAGGAGGAGTAAGTCGTTAGGGCTAACATCGTTAGGTAATTCTTTATAATCAATACCTACAGAGTTAACATCGCCTTCGCCTTTTTCCATTTTTGCATCAAGAGTGAACTTTGCACCCACAGCAAGCGTTACTTTACCTTCTTTAAAAGTAGAAACGCGGATTTTAGGGCCTTGAAGGTCAGCAAGGATGGCAATATGCTTGCCTAATTTTTTTGCAATATCGCGTACAGCTTGCGCACGGTCTTTATGATCTTGTGCAATACCATGTGAGAAGTTTAAACGTACAACGTTGGCGCCGGCGCGAATAATTTTTTCTAAATTGTTATCTCTATCGGTAGCAGGCCCAAGGGTAGCGACTATTTTTGTGCGTCTTAGCATCAAATTCTCCTGTGTGCTTAGATGTAAGCGGGTTAACGGTTGTTTTGTTATTTAAAATACAAATACAAAAAGGTAAAAATATTTTTAGTAATGGACAATGTTTGTATTATTGCCACTATTTTATACAAAACTATTGTGTCATCATTATGACACCGGTGTCAGAATGCGTCAATGTTCTTAAATTTTAAATAGCATTGCTTTTTGTCACCCTGAGAGCACTGATGTTTGATATAATCGCGTAGCTTATTTATCTATATTAAAAAAGCATGTTGTATTAGTTATGTGATTAGTCTTTTATGACTGTATCAGTATAATGCACACGGTATTATTTACATTCACTAACCAAATAGTTGTTACCGAGGAGGACACTAAATGCAAGTTGCATTAGTCGGGTTAGGCGTTATGGGGAAAAATCTTGCTTTAAACTTGATTGAAAAAGGGATTACGCTAGTCGCTTATGACAAAAATCCGCATGCGGGTGAAGAGTTATTAAGTTGTGCTAAATCGCAAGGTATGGCCGATAGACTGCATATTGTTTCTGATTTAAGAGACATGGTAAAGCGTTTAGAAGTACCTCGTTCAATCTTACTGCTTGTTCCTGCTGGTGAGCTAGTTGATACAGTTTGTAATGAACTGGTGGATGCGGGCGTTGATTGCAATGACATGATTGTTGATTGTGGTAACAGTAATTATAAAGACGGTATAACGCGTAAACTTAAGTACCAAAATAAATTTGAATTTGCCACTATGGGTATTTCTGGTGGTGCAGAAGGCGCTCGTCATGGCCCTGCAATGATGGCAAGTGGTTCTGAGGGTGGTTGGGAACGTATTGAACCTTGGTTTGAAAAAGTAGCTGCAAGCTATAATGGCGACTCATGCTTTGCGCGTGTAGGCCAGTCTGCGAGTGGTCATTTTGTAAAAATGGTTCACAACGGTATTGAATATGCACTGATGCAATTAATCGCTGAAGTGTACCAATTGCTTCGTTTAGGCACAGGCCGTTCACCCAAAGAAGTGGCTGCTATTTTTGATGATTGGTCAAAAGGTCAATTAAATAGTTACCTGCTTTCGATTTCTAGCCATATCTTATCCCTTGAAAATCAAAAAAATGTTCCGCTTGCGGACTTAATTGATAATAAAGTTGGCGCCAAAGGGACCGGTCTCTGGACTGCGCAAAATGCACTCGAACTTGGTATTGCTGTCCCTTCACTTGTTGCTGCTGTGCAAGCTCGCCATTTAACCAATGCATGCGATACAACTGCCGCACAAGAGATGACATATGCAACTAAATCAACCAACAACGTTGATATTGATTTAGAAGAGCTAAAAGATGCATTTACGCTTGCAAGCTTATTGGCTTATCGCCAAGGTTTAGCGCTTATAAAGGGTGCATCGCGTACACATCAATGGAAAGTTGATTTATCTAAAACATTACAAACTTGGCGCGCAGGTTGTATTATTCGCGCCGATTATTTAGATAGCGTAGCGCAAGGCGTTGAATTTATTGATTCTCTTGATAAAGAAGCTGCGGCACTTCGTAAGGTAACAGGCCAAGCAATTATGTCTGGCTTAGCGTTTCCAGTGCTTAGCTCATCGCAAACTTATTTAGCGACGTTAACTACACCAAGTAATGGGCATTTAGTACAAGCCCAGCGTGATTACTTTGGTGAACACGGTATTAAAACCCACAGTGGTGAAATGTGCCATTTAACAGATTTAGTAGAGATAGACGCTAAAGTTAGATAATAAGCAGTTGTTTAAAAGTTTAAAGGCACGCTTATTAGCGTGCCTTTTTGTTTTTAGTTGTGCGTTATTATCTGCTTAATTCACCACGTAAATTGTCTTGCATTAAATGGCGAATAGTCTCAATTTCAAGCTTTTGACTAAATAAGTAATGCAACTTAGTTAAACAGGCTTCTAACGTCATATCATATCCACTAATAACACCAATATTTAATAATGCGTTACCTGTTGCATACCCCCCCATGTTTACATGACCTTTTAAACATTGGGTTAAATTAACGATGACCATTCCGCGCTTACTTGCTTCACTTAGCACCGATAAAAATTCTGGATCTTGAGGTGCATTACCCACTCCAAAGCTAAGTAAGACCAAGGCTTTAATATTGTCGTTTACTAAGCTTTTAACTACGTCTCGGCTAATACCTGGGTATAAATATAGCACCCCGATAGGTTGGGGCGTTATAGGCGTTACTTGCAGCTCGTTTTCAACGTAAGGGCTAAGCTGACCTTTAATAAGTTGAATACTAATACCAGATAGCGCTAAAGGTTCAAGGTTAGGCGATGCAAATGCATTAAAACCGTCAGCATGGGCTTTTGTTGCTCTATTTCCTCTAAATAGCTGGTTATTGAAAAACAAGCTTACTTCAGCAATCGGATAGTTTGCGGCTAAATACATTGCGTTAAGCAAGTTGACTTGTCCGTCTGAGCGCAATTGTGAAAGCGGAATTTGCGAGCCGGTTACAATCACAGGCTTAGTCAGATTTTCAAACATGAACGAAAGTGCAGAGGCGGTGTACGCCATTGTGTCAGTGCCGTGCAGAACAACAAAACCATCGTATTGTTGATACTTACTTTTAATATCATCAGCAATAAGTTGCCAATGAGCAGGCGACATATCAGACGAATCAATAAGAGGACAGTATTCGTGAATATCAAATAAAGGCATTTCATCACGATTAAATTCAGCGTTGTTGACCACTGTCTCAGTTAAAAAGCCTTCGGCCGGAATGTAACCACGGCTCGATTTTTTCATCCCTATAGTACCGCCAGTGTAAGCGATATAAATGCGTTTGCGTTTCATAAAAAAAGCCCAGTAAAAAAACTGGGCTTAGTATAACGTTAAGCAGCTTCAAATACAGCTGATTAGACGAAGCGATGCACTTTTATTGTGCAACGTCACACACTAGACAGCGTGCATATACACCTTGTGGATCGTTGTAATCTTTAAGGTTTTCAACTTCAGTACTTAATTGGTTAATAACGCTTTGCAAGTTAGCTTGCGTAGCGAGCACTGATGTTTTTTGTGATTGTAGGCCTAACATTGATTTAATCGACGCATTTCCAAAGATATCTTGCATCATTTTTTCTTGCGGGCTTAAATCATGCGTCATTGTTTTAACTTCGTAGTGATTTAGTTTTGCAAGAGCAGCTGCAGCATCAATTGCATTTTGTTTATTACCAAGCTTATCTACCAAGCCTAACTCTAGGGCTTGCGAAGCAATCCATACGCGCCCTTGTGCTATTTTATCAACTTGCTCTGGGGTCATATTACGTGCTTCGGCCACAACATTTAAAAAGCGACCGTATGCTTCTTCAACACTCATTTGAATTATTTGACCCATTTTTTCGTTTAGTGGGCGAGTGATGGAAAAACCTGCCATTTCAGTTGTTGCAACACCATCTGAATAAACACCAATTTTAGACAAGGTTTTTTCAAATGTCATAAACGTACCAAACACACCAATAGAACCTGTTATTGTACTCGGTGCTGCCCAAATTTCGTTTGCTGCAGAGGCAATCCAATAACCGCCCGATGCTGCTACAGAACTCATTGAAGCAATAACCGGTTTACCCGCTGCCTTTAGTGCGAGCACTTCAGCACGAATAACTTCAGAGGCGAACATGCTACCACCACCAGAGTCGATACGAAGTACAACTGCTTTAACTTTATCATCAAGGCGTGCTTTACGAAGAAGGGCTGCAGTAGAGTCGCCACCAATTTCGCCAGCTTTACGTTCACCGTCAACAATTGTGCCCTTTGCAACAACAACGGCTACTTTTTCAGTTAGTGGATTATCAAATGCAATAGGTGGTTTAACTAAGCTTAAGTATTCACGAAATGATACTTGCTTAAATGTTTTACCATCTTCTTGTGTGCCAACTAAGTCGATAAGTTGTTGGCGGATCTGTTGACTTGTTTTTAACGAATCAACCCATTGATGATCTAGTGCATATTTACCAGCGTCACCATTTGCGGCTTGCATTTTTGCTAAATACACATCCATTGTTTCGTCAAAGTTTGATTCATCAAAAGGGCGTACTGCAGCAACATCTTGTTTGTATTCGCTCCAAAGAGCGCCTAACCAAACACGGTTAGCTTCTTTCGCTGCATCAGACATGTCATTACGGATAAAAGGTTCTACTGCCGACTTGAAAGTACCAACACGGAAAATATGCTGCGTTACTTCAAGTTTTTCAAGTGCATCTTTGAAGTAAAGTGGGTACATGCCATACCCCTCAATTGCAACGCTACCGTAAGGGTGCATAGCAATTTCATCAGCATGCGATGCTATATAGTATTGCGCTTGCGTATAGTAATAGCCTGATGCTATAACTTTTTTACCTGTTTCTTTAAAGCGGTCAATGGCACTTGAAATTTGCTTAAGCTTATTCAAATGTGCTTTAGGCATTTCTTGTAAATCAAGAAGTAACACAGTAATGCGTTCATCTTTAGCCGCTTCATTAATTACTTCAACGATATCATCTAGTAAAATTTCACTTGGTACTTCTGAACCTGATGTCACATCGCTGATAGCTGCTTCAATTGGATCAATGTATGTTTTTTCTTCTACGATAGGACCATTAAGATTTAATCTTAGGACAGAACCATCTTCAATAATTATCTTATCGTCATCGCTTGATATACCCGCAATAAAAACAATTACAAGTAATAAAAACAAAATGTTAAGTACTAATCGACGAGAAAAGTTAATCCCAGCCCAAATACCTTTAAATATTTTTTCTATCAAAATAGCTCCTTAATTTGGTACAGCTAATACGTTTGTTCCATCTTATCCTAGAATAAAAAAAAATTTAACTGCTAAATCGTAACGAAGTGTTTATGAATGTGTTTAAGTGCCCATAAATAGAGTATTTTTGAAGTATTTAATAATTTTTTTGCATCAAATTAATGCACATTAAAAATTAGTTAATTATGTTAAGAGGTTCACAATTAAATGCAGTCAAATATTGCTTATTACTTGCCATTGAAGCAGAATTAGCTAATGTATACAGGTTAGACCAGTTAACGGGGCAGAGGATGTTAGAACAACAACTACAATTAAAACACACACAATTACGTAACCGCTTAGTGATGGGCTCAATGCATACGGGCTTAGAAGAAGGCTGGCATAACCGAAAACGCCTACGTGCTTTTTATGAAGCACGTGCCAAGGGCGGTACCGCAATGTTAATTACGGGCGGGTACAGCCCTAATTTACGCGGTAAATTGACACCTATTTCTTCCTCATTTAATAGTTATTATGACGTATTTAAGCATCGCGCATACACAGATGCTGTGCATAAACATGGTGGGAAAATTTGCCTGCAACTATTACATGCTGGACGCTATGCGTACCATCCATTCAATCAAGCGCCAAGTGCCATACAAGCACCTATTAATCCTTATAAACCTAAAGCTATGTCATTAGGGTCTATTAAAAAAACAATTAAAGACTTTGCGCACTCTGCCTATATGGCTGAAAAAGCAGGGTACGATGGCGTAGAAGTGATGGGTTCTGAGGGTTATTTAATTAATGAATTTATGGCGCCTCATACTAATAAACGCGAAGATGAGTTTGGTGGTAACCTAGAAAACAGAATGCGACTTGCGCTTGAAATAGTTAAAGCAGTGAGATCAAAAGTATCTGAAAAGTTTTTAATCATTTTTAGATTATCAGTAATAGATTTAATCCCAAATGGCTCAACACCCGATGAAGTGACAATTCAAGCTATTGAACTTGAAAAAGCGGGCGTTGATATTTTTAATACAGGCATTGGCTGGCACGAAGCGCGTGTACCGACTATTGCGAGTATGGTGCCACCTGGTGCATTTAAAGAAGCTTCAAAACGCTTAAAAGATGTAGTTAGTGTCCCAGTAATTGCTGTTAACCGAATTAATACACCTGAAATTGCTAATGATATTTTAACTGCCGGTGAAGCAGACTTAATTTCAATGGCTCGTCCGTTATTGGCTGACCCTGAGTTTTTTAATAAGTATGTAAATAAGCAATCTAAGCAAATCAATATCTGTATTGGGTGTAATCAAGGTTGTTTAGATCACGTGTTTAAGAATAAACGTGCTACCTGTTTAGTTAATCCACAAGCTGCATTTGAGCTAGATTACCCATTAGAGCAAGCGACTAAAGCTAAAAATGTATTGGTAGTGGGGGCAGGTCCTGCTGGTTTATCGGCAAGTTGCTATTTAGCGCAAAAAGGCCATCATGTCACGTTAATTGATCAAAAAGAGCAGATGGGTGGCCAATTTAATTTAGCTATGCAAATACCCGGTAAAGAAGACTTTAACCACACTTTAAATTATTACACTAATGAGTTAGCACGTTTAAATGTGAGTGTTGAATTGGGTAAAGCTTATAATGACAGTATGCTTGAAAGCTATGATGATATTGTTTTTGCTACAGGTGTAAGACCACGTGAAGCAACGATTAAGTGTAATGATGGTAAACGTGTTTTTGCCTACGACGAAGTTATTCGTGGCGAAGTAGAACTGGGTAAATCAATTGCAATTTTAGGCGCAGGTGGTATAGGTTTTGATATGGTCGCATTTTTAAGTGAGCACAGATCACAAACTATTAGCGATTTTAAAACGCAATGGGGCATTGAATGTGAGCCACAACCACATAAAGATGAACGCCAATTATACATGTTAAAGCGAAGTGCAGGGCGCTTTGGTAGTGAGTTAGGCAAAACAACAGGCTGGATACATCGCCAAGTCGCAAAACAACATGGTGTTAAGCAAATTGCTGATTGCCAATATAACAGTTTTGATAAAAATGGTTTATCCATAACTGTTGCAGGTGAGACACAAACCTTACCAGTTGATACTGTTATTGCCTGTATCGGGCAGGTATCAAATAATGAAGTGCTCAAAAATCAACTTGATAATGCTAAAGTACATGTCATAGGCGGTGCTAAACTCGCTTCAGCAATTGACGCTAAGCGCGCGATATTTGAAGCATTGCAAATTGCCCGCAGTATTTGACGAACATAACGCTATATTTGTGCAATGAAATACTTTTTGTTTTAGTGCGGTCTTGGTTGTTTATAGTCTATAACTAAATAAACAATGAACGAACAGGACACACATGAAAAATAAAATAATTGGTATTTACGATACAATTTTGGGTAAATTATCATTTTTAGATGGTTTACCCGCTTTACTATTTCGTTTGATTTTAGCGCCAGTAATGATTATTGCAGGTTACAATAAACTTGCGATAAGCGGTGAAACCGAAAGTTTTTTTGATAACTTTTTAGCCTCTCCCGACGTTGTTCAATGGTTTGGCAATAGTGAATGGGGATTAGGATTACCTTTTCCCGATTTACTTGCTTTTTTAGCGGGGTGGAGTGAGTTCTTAGGCGGCTGGTTTTTACTGCTTGGTTTGCTCACTCGCTTAGTTAGCATTCCGCTGATGTTCACGATGGTTGTAGCGGCAACATCAGTGCATTGGCATAATGGTTGGTTTGCAATAGCACCTACAAACCCTGATACCAGTGCAGCACAAGTACTTGATTGGCTATCTGTTCCAGGTGCCAAAGAAAGCCTCGAAAACTCTTTAGAAGTACAAAACCGAATCGGGATAATTCGTGGATTAGTCGAAGAACATGGTTCTTCCGATTACTTATACGAAAAAGGTAAACCATCGATTTTAAACAATGGTATTGAGTTTTCAGCAATCTACTTTGCTATGCTATTTAGCTTATTTTTTATGGGCGGCGGACGTTTTGTTAGTATTGATTACTGGCTAAAGCGAGTTGCTCTAAAAGAATAACGACTTAACATGTATTACTAACGGCTACTTAAATTATTATTTATGTAGCCGTTTTGCGTTTTAGACTTTCAATATTTATTTTTTCAGCATTAAAATGTTACCCTAACGTTTTTAATTTTAAGGAAATAGCTGTGAACGCAATCGAGCTTCTACTTACCCGTCAATCTGATCCAAAATTAACTGATCCCGCGCCAAATGAGGAGCAACTTGCAATTATTCAGCAAGCAGCATTACGTGTTCCTGATCATGGCTGTATAGCCCCTTGGCAGTTTATTATTGCCCAGGGTGATGCGCGTCATAAATTAGGCGAAATTTATCATCAAAGTGCAGTGACAGAGCTACAAGAAGAAAAAGTAATTAATCGTGCTAAAGAGCTTCCATTGCGTGCACCTATGATTATTATTGCGATTGCAAAATACCAAGAACACCCAAAAGTCCCTCGAATAGAGCAAATACAAAGTGCAGGATGCAGTGTATTGGCAATGCAACAAGCCGCATTTGCACAAGGTTTAGGTGGCGTTTGGCGTACGGGGTATTTTGCACAAAGTCAGGCTGTTAAAAAGGCACTTAATTTGCAAGAACACGATGAAATAGTGGGCTATTTATATATAGGTACGCCGACTGTAGATTGCAAAAAATCGGCTCGCCATAAACCTGAAAATTATTTTAGTTATTTGTAAAATAGTATGAACTTTTCCTAATTCTAATAGTCTTAAATCATTAATGTTGTATATTGCTTAGAGAAAAAATTAATGGTTCGGCTGTGAGAAGTGCTTGGAAGCATAAAGTATAATAATTCTTCTTCAGTTTGTTTTTTAATCGGTTGTTTTTTGATAATGTATGGAAAGTCTTAATAAAAATAACGATAAAGAAGACGAAAACGATGGGTAATTTATTTTTACGTGAAAAAGAAAACTGGTTAGCATGGTCAATCTGGGGTGTTTTGGGAGCTCTTGTCACACTCTATGTTGCTATGAGTACTAATATAGCGCATTTTGCGGCAGGTTCTGCTATTGGTGTATTAGTAATATTAACTTGGTGGATGCAACAATCTAAACGATTTGATTTTGGTCGGGCATTTAAAATATGTTGCTATGTATTAATGTTAAGTCTATTACCCACCCTTATCCTTGTTGTGATACCCAGTGGTGATTTAAATCAATTTGATATGATTTTTCAAAGCATAACGCTATTTGCACTGAGTTTGTTAGCATGTTTGATTTGTTCGTTTATTGCACGAAGACCAAAGCAGTATTACTAACAAGTAGATTATTAATAAATATATTTAATTTTTTACTCACTAGAGTGTATTAGTTCTTTACAAACAATGCATTTCACTCTATTATCCGCGCCGTACGGAGAGATGGCAGAGTGGTCGAATGCACCGGTCTTGAAAACCGGCATGGGTTTATAGCCCATCTAGGGTTCAAATCCCTATCTCTCCACCATTATTTAAAAAACCGCCTTATTGGCGGTTTTTTGCTATGTGGAACTAAAAATGACAAAACAAATTCAATCAATCCCACAATTACTAATTAAACATACTTTACTATGGACGGTATTTGGTTACTGCTATCAAAGTGCTATTAGCTTATTAGTAAAAATGGCTATAGACGCTCAACCAGAATACCCATTAATTACCGCTTTAATTTATGGTGTTGGTTTTAATGTTTTAGCTGCCCATCTTATTACTAAATACGATAAGCATTGGCCAGTTATTGGCTCTGTTTTTATCGGTTGTATAGGGCTGCTTGTCGTGCCATTTTTACTGCTTGGCGAATCAGGATTACTAACAATGCCTCTACTTGTTGGAATTTTATTCAGTTTGCCGCTTTGCAGTTATATTGTTGGCCTAATTAAGCTAAAACTCAGCAAAAACTAGCCCCAAACGCGGTTTATTTTGTGATAGCATAGTCGCGTCTTTTAACTAACAAAACGTGAAAAACACATTATGTCAGATAATTTTACTACAGATGCTGAAAAAGCAAGTTACGGTATTGGCTTACAAATGGGTGAGCAACTTAAGTCTAATCCTTTTGAAGGCTTAAACCTAAATTCAGTATTTGAAGGCATGAAAGATGCGTACGCTGGTAGCGCATTTCAAGTTGAGATCCCTGAGATCCAAGCTGCATTTGAAAAAATCAACGAAGAGATTCAAGCTCGTCGTGAAGAAGAGTCTAAAGTACTTTCTGCAGAAGGTATTTCATTCTTAGAAGAAAACGCAAAACGTCCTGAAATCACAGTAACTGAGTCTGGTCTTCAATACGAAGTACTAGCAACTGGCGAAGGCGAAAAGCCAACAGCTGAGTCTACAGTACGTGTTGATTACCACGGTACACTTATTAACGGTACTGTGTTTGATAGCTCATACGAGCGCGGTGAACCAGCTGAATTTCCAGTTGGTGGCGTGATCAAAGGCTGGACTGAAGCATTACAAATGATGCCTGTAGGTACTAAATGGCGTATCTACGTTCCTCATGAGCTTGCTTATGGTGAACGTGGCGCAGGTGCTGCAATCGCACCTTTCTCAACGCTTGTATTTGACGTTGAACTACACGAAATCATTTCTTAATTTAAATAAATTTTAAAATTAAGAGTTTAAAAAGCCGTATTCGATCTGAATACGGCTTTTTTGTATCTGTAATCTAAGCGTTTTATACCAATTCGATTAATTAAGTGGTCTATTTTGCGCTAAGAAAATTGTGTCCATAACAAGGCAAAAATTTCTTTAATTAATTTTTATCACTAATTGCTCCTGCATTGCTCTACCTCCTACATCCATGCAGTCGTATATCAGAATTTTTAACACAGTTAGAGTCAGATTTAATCCCTTAAATTGATTAACTATTATTACGGATATGTATTCTAACAATAAAAAAACCGCATTAATAAAATGCGGTTTATAAATATGTAAGCTAAAACGATTTTTAATTATTAAAAATAACCACGAACACCAAAGCGAAAGTTTCTGCCTGGAAGTGGGGCGGTATCTTTAATAAAAGAGGTATGCACAAAGCCTAACTCGTCAGTAATATTATCTACATTTAGATAAAGTTGTGCATCTATTGCGCCTAATCCTAATTGGTAGTTAGCCTGTGCATCGAATAATGTATAACCATCTGTTTTAGTTTCAAAGGCCGTTATATCACTTTGATCAAAGTAATGCGTGCCAGTAAGTGTCAACTGTAAATCACCTAAAGTGTATTGTAGTTCAGAACCTAACTTATTAGCTGGAATACGCGGTAAATTACCTTCATCGTCTTTTAATTTAGCGCGAGTCGAGTCGCCAAATACTTTTACCATAGCGCTTGGTGTTATTTGGTAATGTGCATCAAACTCAATTCCATAAAGCTCAGCGTCTTTACTTGTGAACTGATAAACGGCAACGGCATCGTCATGGGCACCAATAGCTGATTCTAAACCATCCTCTTCGTCAAATACTAATCCTGTATTTTCTTGAAAGTAAAAGTTTTTAATATCGTTATAGAAAAAGTTAACGGTATAACCAAAATCGCCACTAAAACGTCTAAAACTTAAATCTAAGTTTGTTGAGGTTTCTTGTTTAATATTTTCTGGTTCGAAATGTGTTTCATTACCTTCAATGTTATACCCAAGACCTAGCTCATACGTACCAGTGGCAATGTGTAAGCCATTGGATAATAATTCAGCAGAGAGTGGTGCACGTTCTGAATGAGAAATACTCGTCGCAATACTATGGCCTGGTTTGTATTGCCAAATAGCGCCAGCAGATACACTTACATTAGTAAAACTTTTGCTGTAACCGATTGTTTCTTCATCGTCATGGTCATCTTCAACTTCGTCATGATCATGGCCGTGTTCAACTTCTGAAATTTGGCTTTTTATTTTATAATCTTCAACACGTGCGCCCAGCTCTACTGTCACATCACCAAATTCACGTTCTTCTAATAAATACACAGCGTTAGTTGTTGTTACGCTCGCTGGTGTAAATGCTTCTTCACCAATAGCATCGTAATCAGAATCACTGTAATGATAACCAACCATACCGTGCCAATCAGCAAATTTATGCTCTACATTTAAACGTGCTTCTGTCGTTTTATTTGTAAAGGTTGTACCAATTGCACCGTCTTCAATTTCGCTATGCGAATAATCAGTGTAGCCAACACGTAATTTGATTGTTTCAATCCAGTTATTATGCAGTGCGTAACTTACAAGTCCTTGCCAGCGGTCTTGCTCTAAATGAGCATAAACTGGGTCTTCAGCCGTTTCATCTTCATGCTCAGCATGCTCTTCTTCAGTTTCGTCTTCGTGATCATGTTCGTGATGATGTTCATGCCCCGGAATACCGTAATCAGTTTCTATATTGCCATATGAAAAACCAACCGTTAAGTGCTCCCCAACATAGCTAGTACCAAAGTTAACTGTTTCACTATCGATAAAGGTATTTTCTACTGAGTTTTCAATTTCTACATCGCCATCTTCATCTGAGATAGTAAAAGTAGGTGTTTGATAATCATCACCTGTACGTTTTGTACCATCAAAATGAAAATTAAAATTGTTATAACCGCTTTCTAATTTTGCAGCATATGTATTTGCGTTTGATACAGTGTCGTGACTGTATTCTGCCGCGCCCGTTAGTTCATCAATGTTACTAGTAGGAATGCGGTTATCTACTACATTTACTACACCACCAATCGCACCCGAGCCATAAAGTAGGGTACTTGGGCCGCGTAATACTTCTATCTGCTCTGCGGCTAAACTATCGCTTGATGTTGCGTGGTCTGGACCAATACGCGACGCATCACTGCTATCTAAACCATTTTGCATTATTTTAACGCGAGGGCCACCTAAGCCACGAATAATAGGGCTTGAAGAAACAGGGCCAAAGTAGCTGGCGTTAACACCTGGCAAACCCTTTAGCGTTTCACCAAGTGTAGGTTTAGATTTATTTCTAAGCTCATCACCAGATAAAACACTCACTGGAGAAATCATTTCTAGACTATTTTTATGAAGCGCTGAGGCATACACAACAACAGTTTCTACCGAGGTTGGTTTAAGAGAAACGGTTACATTGTTAGATAAACCTGTAACATCTATTCGAGAATCAATGTAATTATTTTTACTTATATGCAGTTGGCTTGCTGTATCAACTTCGATAGAGAATTCGCCAAGCTCATTACTTTTTACGCCTTGTGTCTTACCATGTATATGAATAGTCGCATTTTGAATTGGTTGATTTTTATTATCTGTTACTTTGCCATTAATTGTGGCAGCAAGTACTGAATGAGAACATAAAACAGAAAAAATAGCGGAGGAGATTAATGTTAGCTTTGTCATGGATATATTGGTTCGCGGTTATTATGTTGTGATATAATATAACACCGAGAAATGAACGAATCAACAATGTTATACCATAACTTTTATTTTTGCGTTAAATAGGCTAAAAACACCGATAAACAGTTTTATGAACAATCAAGTATCTATAAATGTAGTCAGTACATTTTATTAATTCGCCTAAAATTATTTATATTTAAATCATATAAACTAATTCATTTCAACAATAAAAAATAAATAAGATATTGTTTATTAAGCACTTACAAAGTGATTTTCGAACTTTTTATAATCAGATTGTATCTTTAGATTTGCCGTTATTGTTAACAGTTAATTGTTTTGGTTTCAGTGTTGTGTAATTATCCTGCCTAGTTTTAAATGCTTTTAGCTTTGCTACTTTAAAGCTCGCTATTAAACCAACACAATAATAGGCTCAACATGAATCACATACCTAAAGACGTAAGATTGACACTAATGCTTTGCTGTTTAGTAGGACTTGCAGGGTGTAATAATGGAAAAATATCAGAAAAAAAACCGAACAATACAGTCGTTGATTTTAAGAAACAGCTTGTTATTTTTGATTTCGAAAAAAACAATTACAGCGATAATATAAATACCATTAATGCTTCTACTAAACTTGTTGAGCAAAGTGGCAATCATAAATTACAAGTAAATCTATACTCTAAATCACACACCGAAAGCGATTTTGAGTTCGTTAATCCACAAGGTTGGGATTGGCAAGCTATTGGTAACTTTGCCCTTGCGATTGATATTCAAAATCCTAATAGCGCATCCACCCATATTTATGTGAAAACTACCGATAAGTCAGGCAAGTCACAAACACGCAGTGTCGTTGTACCCGGGCACTCAGAAAACACTTATTACATCGAGCTTAAAGGCGCTAACCTTAATATAAACTCAGGCATTCGCTCAAATCCACCCAGTTGGCATAGCGGTTATACACCTATTATTTATAGGGGTGGGCAAAAAAATATAGATGTAAGCAGCATTGTAAAGGTGTCGCTTGGTGTAAAGGGCTTACTTGAAGATAAACGTTTTTTAATTGATAACTTACGCTTGATAAAACCAACTAATTTTGATGTAAATTACCTCAAAGGGTTGGTGGATGAATTTGGACAGAATGCAAAGTTAAACTTTATTAACAAGGTTACGTCAACTGAGCAGCTATTAGTTATCTCACAAAAGGAACAAGCTCAGCTGCAAGCACAACCACTGCAAGGGCGCTCTAAGTTTAGCGGCTGGAAAAATGGCCCGCAATTAAAGGCTACAGGGTATTTTAGAACCGAAAAATACAAAGGTAAATGGAGTTTAGTTGACCCAGAAGGTTATCTGTATTTTTCGACCGGTATCGATAACGTCCGCATGGCAAACACCTCAACGATTACTGGCTACGATTTTGATCAAAGTTATATTAAACAACGCGAAGCTGGCGACTTAACACCCGAAGACTCACTTGGATTAAACCCAGCGCCTGTAGCTGCTTGGCCAACACGTTATCAAAGCTCAAAGCTCAGAGCTGAGATGTTTAACTGGCTACCAAAACAGGACGATCCCCTTGCCGATAATTATGGCTACAGACGCGAAGTACACAGTGGAGCAGTTAAAAAAGGCGAAACGTTTAGCTTTTATCGCGCGAACTTAGAGCGAAAGTATCAGACACATAACAACAATGAATTAATGAAACAATGGCAAAAAACAACCGTTAATCGTATGTTGTCGTGGGGTTTTACATCGTTTGGTAACTGGATAGAAGAGCAGTATTACCATACTAAAAAATTACCTTATTTTGCTAATGCATGGATCATTGGTAACTTTAAAACAGTAAGCAGCGGTAACGATTATTGGAGCCCACTACCAGATCCATTCGATCCTTTATTTGTTGATCGCGCCGATGTAACACTTGCAAAAGTAGCTCAGCAAGTCAAAAACAGTCCATGGTGTGTTGGAGTGTTTATTGATAACGAAAAAAGCTGGGGCATGATGAATTCAGATACCACACGTTACGGCATTGCCATTAATACACTTAAAAATAATGCCAAAAATAGTCCAACTAAAGCTGAATTTGTACTTTTAATGAAAAATAAATACAGCAAAATAAGTAAATTAAATAAAGCATGGAATACAACACTCTCATCGTGGGATGAGTTTGCAGAGGGAGTGACTTTAACGCAGTTTAACGATCACGTTAATACCGATTTATCAGCGATGTTGTTCCATCATGCTAATCAGTATTTTGCAGTGGTGGATGAAGCAATTACCAAACACTTACCAAATCAGTTAAATATGGGAGCGCGTTTTGCCGATTGGGGAATGACTCCTGAAATTAGAGCCGCCAGTGCAGCTCACGTCGATGTAATGAGTTACAATTATTATCGAGAAGGCTTAAACCAAGAGTTTTGGGAGTTTTTGTCGGATATAGATATGCCAAGTATTATTGGCGAGTTTCATAATGGAGCTCTTGATTCGGGTCTGCTAAACCCTGGACTAATACATACTCAATCGCAGCAAGAGCGCGGATCAAAATACCAAAATTATATGAATAGCGTAATTGATAACCCTTATTTTGTCGGCGCACATTGGTTTCAATATATAGACTCACCTTTAACAGGGCGTGCATACGATGGCGAAAACTACAATGTGGGTTTCGTAAATGTGGCTGATATTCCTTACGAACCACTCGTTAATGCAGCTAAAAATGTGAATAAATCTTTATATGAGCGCAGGTACCGCAATGATAAAAATTAAACACATTATTAACGTTCTAACTGCTTTGTATTTAAGTGCTTTTGGTTTAACGGGGATAGCATTAGCCGAACCAACCGAAAAACCATTGTATGAGCAGGGGCCGTATCAAATATTTAATGAACAAGCGCTTGAGGTACTCAACTTAAAGATGCCATTGCAAATACTTGCCTCTGGGTATGAATGGCTAGAGGGACCCGTGTGGGTAAATCAAGGGGGGTATTTGTTATATTCTGATATACCTAATCATCAAGTATATAAATACACGCCAGGTAAAGGTGTTAGCCTATATCTAGCGCAAAGCGGCTACTCAAATGGCTTATTGGTTAATGCACAAAACGAGCTTGTTCTTTTGCAATCTCGCTCTCGTGTGGTATCTAAAATGAAAGCGCCTTTAAGCGCCCCAAAATCTGATTACTTACCTATAGTAAGTCACTTTAATGGTCAAAAGTTTAATAGTCCAAATGATGGTGCATTTAATAACAAAGGCACACTTTATTTTAGTGATCCACCTTATGGACTTCCTAAGCAGCTAAATGACGAAAATAAAGAGTTAAGTTTTCAAGGTGTGTATTCGGTTAAAGATACAGGAGAAATAACGTTATTAGACGACGAATTAATTTATCCTAATGGTGTTGCGTTGTCGAATGATAACAAAATTTTGTATGTAGCTGCATCGAATAAAAATAAACCCGCTTGGTACCAGTATTATTTAAATAGCAATGGAGGTGTTATTAGCAAATCACTGTTTTATCAGCTGCCACCAATTGCAAAGCACGGCAAAGGATTACCTGATGGTTTAAAAGTACATAAAAGCGGGATTATCTTTGCTACAGGACCCAATGGTTTATGGCTATTTAATAAAAAGGCTGAACTATTAGCTAAAATTACCACGCCAAATATGAGTGCTAATTTGGCATTTAATACTCAACAGAACCGTGTTTATATAACCGCGAATACACAGTTATTAGCGCTTGATTTAAAGTGAAAATAAATCATAAGCCTTTGAATTGTAGTGTTAATTGTTAGTGTTTGTTGGGTTGTTTATATGGGGCAACAAGGTGATACTTTTATATCTGTTAAACAGATCCGGCTCAAGTAAATATACCTTCAGTAAACTGCAAATTTATTTTTGACATTTTGCAGTTTAAAACAATTACCTTTAAAAAGTCTCACAAGTTAATTTCATTTTATTAATGACATGACCTTTACAATAATTCAATCGCGTTGTAAATTGTTGACAATGAACAGTGTTATGTGAACTAATTCGGTGGTTTAATGAAAGTATCATCACAAACAATAAAAAGTGTAAAAGTAGAGTATTACCAAATTCCGCTAGCTGAAGTATTAAGTGATGCTAAACATGGCGATCACACTCACTTTGAAATTATTGCATTACATATAATGACCCATGACGGCTTTGAAGGTATGGGTTACACCTATACTGGTGGAAAAGGTGGACGTGCAATTTATTCACTCCTTAATGACGAAATTAAACCGGGGTTAATTAACCAAGATTCAACGTCAATTATGGCAATCTGGGATAAGTTACAGTGGGATCTACATTATGTAGGCCGTGGTGGTTTACTTAGTTTTGCTATTTCAGCAGTTGATATAGCGTTGTGGGATATTAAATGTAAACGTTTAAATGCACCCTTATGGCAAGTTGCTGGGGGCAGTAGTGATAACACAAAATGTTATGCAGGTGGAATAGATTTAAACTTTAGTGAGCAAAAACTACTTGATAATATTGGTGGTTATTTAAATCGTGGTTTTAACGCCGTAAAAATTAAAGTGGGTAAACCAGATTTTAAAGAAGACATAGAACGTGTAGCTGCAGTACGCAATTTAATTGGTAATGACAAAATACTCATGGTCGATGCTAATTACTCGATGAGTGTGGAGCAAGCAATTCGCTTTGCAAAATCGATTGAAAAATATGATATTACATGGTTTGAAGAGCCCACCATACCAGATGACTACAAAGGTTTTGCTCGCATAGCACAAGCAACCTCAATACCGCTTGCCATGGGCGAAAATTTACACACACTGCATGAGTTTGGCTATGCAATTGACCAAGCTAAATTGGGCTTTTTACAACCAGATGCATCAAATATTGGTGGTATAACAGGGTGGTTACATGTAGCCAGTATGGCATATACCCATAACTTACCTATTTGCAGTCATGGTATGCATGAACTGCATGTATCACTACTGGCATCTCAGCCACATGCTGGTTTTTTAGAGGTTCATTCTTTTCCTATTGATGAATACACAACGCGTCCTTTAAAACTTGAAAACGGCAAAGCGTGCGCGCCAGATATAATAGGTACAGGTGTCGAGTTTGACCCACAACTCGTTAAACCACATTTAGTTAAGCACTCCTAGTAAAAAATAAACGAGTCGTTGTGCGGCCACAAGAGCAGTGAAGTGATTATTTAACAAGGAGTGATGAATAATCCATCATAAATTAAATCTTATGTGTATTGCTCTTGTGGGCGCCTTTATAAAAATAGTTACATTACTTAAAGTGCAAGCTGTTGATATTAAATCCACTATAATAGGAGTATTTAACGTTAAAAAATTGTTTTCTAAAGAGGCAATATTTTATATTTAATTATTCAGAGATTTATCTGAATTGGCATTTACCACAACCCAAATTGCAAAGTAAGTGGTAAAGCTTTAGATTGCTATAAAGTAATGCACTCTTTGCTGAATAAGCAATACAAATTAAATTAGTTAGTAACTCTCACATCCCCACTAAAAGCCAACATGAACTGTTGGCTTTTTTATGCTTTTAAATTGTATTAAAAAGCATGAAACTACCATTTTTAAGCAAAATGCGTGTATTTCCATCATAAAGTTGCCCTTAATATGTTGTATCTAAATTCATTTATTACAGTGTTAGGTTTTATTATGACGTCAAAAATAATAGGTGTGAGCGATTTCCCTGATGCATTTTTAACAAAACGCACAGCAAGTGGCATGGGACAAATGGACGATCAAAACGATCCCGTCAATATGATATTAGGTCTAAAAGATGTACGTAAAGCGGCGCATAATTGTGCTGTTTTTCAATCAGGAGCTAAACCAGGGCGTATTGTAATTCCATCAGAAGTCGCAATACGTGAAACACGTCAAATCCCATTTGAAGTAGACCCACCTGAGCACGGCGGTTTTCGTGAACTATTAAATCCATGGTTTAAGCGTCCATTAGATGAGGGTTACCAAGCGCGCTTACAAGCTATTATTGATGAAACAATAGACAATGCCTTCAAAGCCGAGTCGTTAGATGTGGTGTCACAATTTGCACTCCCGCTGCAATCTAAAGCGTTAACGCTGTTACTTAATACCTCAATGGATAAAGCACAAACATGGATAGATTGGGGTACGCACGTATTTAGAAGTGAAGATAGTGACCTTGATAGCGATAAAGCCAATATTCTATACGATTACATTGATGAGCAAATAGAAAACGCCATTGCAATCCCGGGTGATGATTTATATTCAGTGCTTTTAAATTCAGAGGCGAACGGTAAAAAGCTGAGTAAAGAAGAAGTAAAAGGTGTGATGATCCTCACCTTTGCAGGGGGGCGCGACACCGTTATAAACGCGATCACAAACTCTATTGCCTACTTTAGCGAAAACATCAGTGATTTAAAGCGTATTGATGATGAGCCTGAAATATTAAACAGGGCCGTAGAAGAACTCATTCGCTATTTTTCGCCGCTTACGCAAATGGGCCGCGTCGCTACGCAAGACACAAGCGTATGTGAGCACGCTATAAAAGCCGACACACGAGTTTCGTTATGTTGGGCGTCGGCTAATCGCGATGAAAAGGTATTCAAAGATCCCAACAATGTCGACTTCGACCGAAAAGTTAATCCGCATATTAGTTTTGGTTTTAGCCATCACAATTGTTTGGGCGCAACGCATGCTCGCCAAATTCTGCGTCAACTAGTGTTATCACTTGCTAATAAAGTTGCTCAAATAGAGACAATAAAAGCAGATGAAAATATTGAAAAACTAGGTGAGTTTTCAAGAAAGGTAGGCTTTAACAGTCTGCACGTTAGCTTTAAATCAAAATAAAAACACCGTACAAAATAGTTAAATAAATACAGTAACAAGTAAAAGTAGAGGATTAATACGATGGCGAAAGTAATATTTATAACCAAAACAAACGATGCAGTTGAAGTTGAGGGCGACAGTGGCTCGCTAATGGAACTAGCATCAGCAAATGGTGTTACTGGTATTGATGGTGATTGTGGCGGTGTATGTTCGTGTGCAACGTGTCATATTTACTTAACACCGGATGACTTTAAAAAAGTAGGTACACCCGATGAGATAGAAAGCGACATGCTAGAGCTGGACGATAACGTAACGCAATACAGCCGTTTATGTTGCCAAATTGAGGTGTCTGACAATATTGATGGCATGACCTTCAGAGTAGCCAATTAAAAGCGGGTACAGCATTATGCAAAACACACATACAGAACCAAATCTACTTGAGCAAAGTGTGGTGGTTATTGGCGCAAGCCATGGCGGGGTTAACTTTGCTTTTACGCTTCGCCAGCAAGGTTGGCTGGGTAAAATTACGTTACTCGACAGCGATCCAGAGCTGCCATATCATCGGCCACCTTTGTCTAAAAAAACGTTGCAATCGGATGATGTAAAATCGACTCCATTAAAAGTAGAAAAAGCTTATACAGATAGCAATATAGATTTGTGCTTGGGCCAGCGTGTTACTGCAATTAATAAACAAAGTAAAACAATTACGCTGAAATGTGGAAAGCAAATAGCCTTTCATAAATTAGTGATAGCGACGGGATGTTCGCCCTTTATTCCGCCTATTAAAGGGCTTATTGATACCGTTGACGATAAAGGGAATGCACAATATTTTGCGATGCGAACACACGCAGATGCAGTGGCAATAAAAACAGCACTCAATAAAAGTAATGATAAACAGGTAGTCATTATTGGTGGCGGCTACATTGGCCTTGAGTCGGCGTCATCGTTTATAGCGTTAGGTGCAAAAGTAACGGTAATTGAAAAGCAACAAAGCATACTCTCGCGTGTTACATCAGCTGTTATGTCTGACTTTTTAACTCAATTGCACATAAGCAAAGGGGTAGATTTGCAAACAGCAAAAGATGTTGTACAAATAAAGCACACAGCTAATAAACATTATGTTGTATGCAGTGATGGCACTCAATATCCCGCCGATTTTATTTTAGTGGGCGTTGGGGTAAGGCTTAATACCGAGCTTGCAGTGACTGCAGAGTTAGCGCTCGAACAAGGTATCAAAGTAAATGATGTATGCCAAACTTCACACCCTGATATTTTTTCTATCGGCGACTGTGCCTCACATTTTAATAAAATTTATCAGAGATGGATAAGACTTGAATCGGTTCAAAATGCCGTAGAACAAGCCAAAACAGCTGCACAGTTTTTAGCAAAAAATAGTGAACCGGTTCCTGCTTTACCTTGGTTTTGGTCAGATCAATACGAGTACAAACTACAGATAGTGGGTTTATCACAAGGATATAACGAAATTGTCGTACGCGAAGAGTCACCGGATCAATTTTCGCTTTGGTATTTTATTAACGACACATTGTTGTGTGTAGAAGCGGTTAATCATGCTAAAGCCTACGTACTTGGTACACAGGCTATAAAGCAAAATATAAAGGTTAATAAGCGGATATTAAGTGATTTAGCAACACCGCTTGCAAAGCAACACCTACTTGAGACGTAGCTGCTGGCGATACTGGTGAGGGGTAACTTTAAAATGGTGCTTAAACTGCTTAATAAAATACGACGGGCTGGAGAAACTCAAGTCGTAAGAAATATCAGTTACCGAGGCATCACTTTGCCCAAGTAGTCGTGCGGCATTATATAGCTTGTGCTGAATAAGGTAGTCGGAGTACGGCACTCTAAAATGCTTTTTAAATACTCGTGAAAAATACGAAGGTGATAAATAACAAAGTGCTGCGGCTTGCTCTAGCGAAAGATTGAGGTCATTTTTTGTTTTTAGCTCATTAACAACGGGTGTTAACTTTTTAAAGCTAGCTGAACCACTCAACGGTTTTTGCTGGTTAGATAAACTACTTTTACCGTATTCGCACACCATGGTTATTAAACTATTAAACAGTTGTTTGCAGGTTTTACTTTTTGGGTTTTCGTTAAACTCGCTCAACATCCATGCGAGTAGTTTATGGATTCTTTTTTGTAGTTCAACGCTAAATGTTAGATGTAAACCGGTTTTCAATAGATCTAAAAACTCTTGTAGGGCTGGGTCGTTAAGGCGCTCAGGCATAAACTGCACAATATACCAAGATTTAGGACGTGGGTTTAAAGCAAAATCATGCGTTTCCATTGCAGGCGTAAAAACGGCCTCAAAATCAGACAGAGTTGATTCACCCTGATGGTAAAAATACGTGCCATCAATTTGTTCAAAAAACATAAATTCGTGCACCTGATGAAAGTGCATAAAACATGAATAGCTATCGTGCTGAAGATAACTTACATGATGAATTTCGAAATCGTAACCGTCTTTTATACAAAACGGTTCACAGTAAATTGTCGGTTGCTTCATAACATAATACTTATATTTAGAGACTTAGGAGTCTACATGTACAAGGCAAAAGCTGCAATTGCAGATGGAAAAGGCGGTTTTTTCTTCGATACCGTTAATGTCGGAAAACCAAGTACTGGCGAAGTAAAAATTAAAATAAAAGCCTCAGGTATTTGTCATACCGATTGGGATTCAATTAAAACGTGGAATAAAAAATTTATCATTGGTCATGAAGGCGCAGGAACCGTTGTTGAGTTGGGCGAAGGTGTAACGGAATTTACTATTGGCGATAAAGTAATACTAAATTGGGCAATTCCGTGTGGTGAGTGTTTCCAGTGCCAAGAGGGTAATTTACACATTTGTGAAGTAAATAGCCCCGTAACTGGCAATGGTTTATGCGGACACGCAGGTAAACAAGCGTGTGAGCATAATGGCAATAGCTTAGAGCGCTCATTTCATTAGGTACGATGAGCGAATACACCGTCGTAAAAGCTGCTGCAGTTATAAAAATACACAGTGACATTCCTTTTCCAAGTGCAAGTATTGTTGGTTGCGGTGTAATGACCGGTTACGGATCAGTGGTTAATGCCGCTAAAGTAAAAGCAGGTTCGTCAGTGGCCGTATTAGGCTGTGGAGGCGTAGGACTAAATGCAATACAAGGGGCTGCAATTTCAGGCGCCGCTAAAATAATAGCAATTGATTTGTCACCGGAGCGATTAACACAAGCTAAAACATTTGGTGCTACACATACTGTACTTGCTAAAAAGTATGACCCTGATTTAGTTCATATGATAAACGAAGTTAAAGCGCTAACAAATAGTCGCGGAGCCGATTATGCCTTTGAGTGTACAGCAGTGCCGGCACTTGGCTCCGCGCCATTAGCATTAATACGCAGCGCGGGCGTTGCGGTGCAAGTGAGTGGCATTGAGCAAAAAATAGATTTTGATTGCGAATTATTTGAGTGGGATAAAATTTATATAAATCCGCTCTACGGGCAGTGTAATCCTAAGCGCGACTTTGCTCAAATACTAGACCTTTATGACGCAAAAAAGCTCAAGCTCGATGAGCTAGTCACAAAAACTTACTCGTTAGATGAGTTACAAACAGGCTTTGACGACATGCTAGCAGGGCGTATCGCTAAAGGTGTCGTCGTGTTTGATGATTAAAGGAGCATAAAATGGCAATTCATCGTTTAGAGGTATCAAATAACTGTTACACCGCTGATAACTTTGTAACGCTAACCGCGTATAGCAGTCACTTAAAAGGGCGAGGTGATATAAGCATTTACCAAGAAGCAACCAGTAATAAAAATGTACCTATAATTGTATTACTGCATGGTGTGTATGGTAGCCACTGGGTGTGGAGCCAGCTAGGGGGCGTACATAAAGTGTATCAGCAGCTTCGTAGCAGTGGCCTTAACGAGTTTGTATTAGTGATGCCATCAGATGGCGCGCACGCCGAGGGCAGCGGGTATTTGCCACTTAAAAATGCAGATTATGAAGCATGGATAGTTGATGATGTGATTAGCGCTGTTATTCAAACTCAACCAATGTGCTCGAGCTCATCAAATATATATATTACGGGCCTTTCAATGGGAGGGTATGGAGCATTATGTTTAGGTGCAAAGCATCCAACTATTTTTAGCGGTATATCAGCGCATTCATCAATTACTGAGCTTGACGACTTTAATCTCTTTGTTGATGAACACACTCTAAAGCCACTAAAAAAAACCACTGATAAGTACAAAGGCGACGTGTTTAAAACATTGATCGCGAATAAAAAGACATTACCGCCACTGCGATTTGATTGCGGAAAAGACGATGTACTTTTTAGTGCTAATACTGCGCTTGCAAAAAAGCTAGTTGATGAAAATGTTCCTCATACGTTCGATATTTTTGCAGGCACCCATTGCTGGGAGTATTGGCACGAACATGTAGCTAAAACTATGATCTTTTTTGCTCAATTAGAAAGCAAAACTCACACACAATTAAAATAAGGAGATAACACATGAAAGTCATTAGCTCACTTTTAATTGCATTTGCATGTACTGCATCATGCAATTTAGTCGCGCAGCCAGAAGTATCCGTAAATTTAAACGTAAAGCGAAGTATTGACGGCCTATCAACCTTTGATAGAAGCAAATACATTGTTATGCATTCGATGCTAACAACAACCGATTGGAAGGGGGAAGAAGATAAGCTTGACTACTTACTTAACGACCTTGATGTGTACTTTGGTCGCGATAATGGTTCTATGCCGTATTACGCGACTCAAGTTGAGCAAAACTCAAATAACCTAGGGTACGCAAGCCCTGAGAGTATCGCTGCTTATGGCAAAACTGCTCGCGAAGATTATTATGGTAAAACGTTGTCGAAGCTTCATAAATACGATAATAAAGCCCACGTAATGATAGGCGGGCAAATTAATCAGTTTTGGATTGGTAATCATAAAGGCAAAGGCGAATGGAGCTTTGCTAATACCGATGCTGTGGGTCAATATATGGGAAATTTTGTAAATGAATTTTATCGAAATGACAACCAAGGACCGAACAAAGGCCCAGCACGGCCACAATACCTTGAAATACTTAATGAGCCACTTTACGAACTTGTTGATGTACATCACGGTAAGCCTATCGATACATTTATTTTTCATAACGAAGTAGCCCAAGGCATACGAAAAGTTAATACAAGTATTAAGATTGGTGGGTACACCACTGCCTTTCCATGGTTTGACGATAACAGCTTTAATCGTTGGGATGAGCGAATGAAGCTATTTTTAGATACCAGCGGTGAATACATGGATTATTTTTCGATTCATCTTTACGACTTTGGCTATTTAAACCGCGATAAAGGCGTTGCTAACTTTAAAGGAGCCCGTATAGAAGCCACTATGGACATGATGGAGCAATACGAAAAGCTTAAGCTAGGTAAGGTAAAACCTTTCATGATTTCGGAATACGGCGGGCGTGACCATAAAACAGAAGCAACGCCATGGACTGCAATAAATGACTGGCAAACTATGAAATCGTTTAGCCCTATGATGATGCAATTTATGGCTAAACCTAATCTCATAATTAAAGCCATTCCATTTAGTTTAGCAAAAGCAGAGTGGAGTGGTAATGAGGGGCGTGATTATGCTTGGCGTTTGCTACGCCACAATGACGAAAAAACAGGTGAAACAGGCGATGAATATGTATTCACCGACATTATTAAGTTTTATCAATTGTGGTCAGATGTAAATGGCACACGTGTTAATACTGACTCAAATGAAGCCGACTTATTAGTAGATAGTTACGTAAACAAGAACAAAGCATATGTAATTATCAGTAATTTAGAAACAAGTGCTAATAGCGCCTTGCTAAATTTAACAGAGCTACCAAGCAATCCGATTAATAACATTAAAATTAAGCACTTGCACTTTGCTAATGGTGAGTCAACACTTACAACAACATCACAAAATATTGGTGTAAAAAATGAGTTACCAAAAAGCATTAACATAGGTGCAGAAGCCACAGTAATTATTGAATATACGTTCAGCAACAATATAAAAATTACTGCTGAGTCTGACGAGCATAAATACTATGCAACAACCTACAAACAGCCAATTAAAGCTAATACAGCGCTTAAATTTAACATTAACGATGTAAAAACAAGTGAATATGGTAAAGGTATATTGCGTTTAAGTTTTGGCAGAGAGCATGATTTAGCTCAACAACCTATCGTTAAAGTAAATGGCACTTTAGTTACTGTACCAACCGATTATGCCGGTGATGAACAAGTATTTAGCATGCTAGAAATCGAAGTTCCAAACGAGCTATTAAAAACCAATAATACGATATTAGTTACATACCCAGATGATGGCGGATTTGTTAGTAGCGTGACGCTTCAAGCGTTTGAGTACAGTGATGATATTTAATTTAAAAAACTAACTATTTGTTATGTTATAAAAAGCAAGGTCACTAATTATTAGTGGCCTTAGTTGTCACAGAAGTCTTATTCAATTTTAAAAATAGATGGCATAATTCGTATGCATTAGTGATTGATCTTAATGTGTATTATATTTGCTTGTGCTATTGGCGGAAAAGAATACAGATGCCTTGTTATCGACATGATTATCCTAACGTATTGAGGTTCTCATTTACTGTGTTAAAAGCTCTTCAAAATCTATTGCATAGATACACAGTAATTTAAGGCTTAATGGCACAGAACAACACCTGATTAAAAGGGATTATTTATCAAATTTATTGCTGTTATATTGATAGGCCCTTTAGCCTTATTTCCTGCTTGTACCTTACTTGCTATTGTATTTGCGCTGTTTGGATCTCAGCCCTCAAAAAGCTATTTAGATACAATAGTATTTTCGGCTGCAATGGTCGGCGGAAGCTTATTTTATGTCTATCCCGCACTACTTGTTTATGGGGTACCAATATCAATTTTATTAAAAAAAATTTAATGTTTTTAATTTACCTATGGTTCTTTTAGCGAGTGCAACCCCATTTATTGTAATTATTTCAATAGGTTGGATTGAGCCTATAAGGCCCTTTTTTTTAATTTGCTTTGGCTCTATTGTAGTTGCTATAGGTTGTTGGTATACAGATTTACTCTTTTTTAAAAATAAAAACTAACCAATAACCTGTTGCAGTTTAAAAGAGAATTATCGACTATCAATCATAAGTATATCGAGTTTATGTTGAGCTCTGGTTTGATTCTTTATGTCGATAGCTTCAATCATCTCGCATTCGTCTCTGATCATTTCAGGAATGAGGCTAGGGTAGTGGCGACAGTCCTCTGGGCGGTCGAGATAAATACTGCAGGTGTACATGTTTTTAGCCAAGGGATCTTTTTTAGGCGCAATTTCTAAAAAAGGGCAAGCATCTAGTCTCAATCCTGTTTTTGGGTCAAACCAAATTTCGTCGTTTTTCACGTATTCGTAGATTTCGGGGTTAAAAAGCTCCCATAAATCAATTTCTTCTTTTGATGCGCTTAAATCGCCACCACCGTATTTAATACAGCACTTACCGCATTGATTACATTGTTTCATAATTTGCTAATTGAATTGGTTGTCAACGAGTTTAAGTTAGCTGTGAGTGTAGCACTGAATTTATTATTCGCTGTTTGCTTAATTAAAAAACCATCCCTTTAATTTGTGTGTACACAGTAGTTACGGCATTAATCTAGATGAAAAATCCCTTGTTACATTTTATATAGTGCAGACATTATTAAATGGTTTACTCTAAAGGTAGTTAAAAATGTTATGAAATCAGTTTGAGTAACTTGTGGTTGTTACAATTACTGTACAAAAATATTTGATCAGGAATTATCATGAAAGAAGCTGTTTCAAAGTTAAAAACAGAATTTAATGCAAAGTTATTGTATTGGAACAATCTTAAAAGTAACAAAGCTAAAGCGCTAATTCTCTTATTGTTTATAGCTGTTATTGCGCTTAAGGTATTTACAACCATCTTTACCTTCGATTGGCTTGCGAGTTTATTTCGCATTTAAGGTTACAAGCAATAATTTCGGTAAAATTTTAATCACAAAGTGTTTAACGCCTACCCGATGTTTATTATTAATGTATTATTACGCTATAGACCAAATTAAATAAATCAGTTGTTAAAACATGTTTTGTAATGGCTGAATGCTATATTTTGGCTAAATTGAGTGAGTAATTGAGTTTAGCTGCATTAAAAGGTAACACGTAATGATGAACACAAAAGTATACAAAGCGGTACACGACTTAGCAGAAGAGCTAATGACGGCTGCTAATAAAAATGATCGTGAAAAGTTTGAGTCTTTATTTGCTCAATTAAAAGCTATTTGTATGGAAAACGAAAATACGTCTAAAGATCACCCAGTGCAATGGGAAACCCTAGCTGATTTTACCGAAGAGCTAGAAGAAGCGATCACCACTTATGAAAAAGCGTTAGAGAAATCAATTGCAATTAATAACAAAGATCATATGTCATCGGTTGCTTTTTCAATGGCTACGTTACAGTTAGAAATAGGTCAAAAAGACGAAGCGATTAAAAACTTACAAAACGCTAAAGTCAGTGCTAATAAAATTGAAGACAAAGAGCTTAAAGCTGAAATACATGACTTACTAGAGTCACTTATTGAAGAGGAAGGTTAAGTATTTAAAAGTATAATTAGCCCCGATTAAATGTGATTTTTGTGGACTTAACTTGATATTAATAACGCGTTGGTGGTTTATACCCTCAGCGCTTTTTTATGTTTACTATAAATGACAAAAAGAAATGCTTTATTTTTGAGCCAGTTTACTCATAAAGTTTATATTTATTAATCAGCCTGTTACTTATTAAATTCTATTCAGCAAATCTATAGATTACTTTTTATGAGTGAGTCCCACTAAAATAAGTTAACCAATGTGGTCATGAGTCATCTTCCTTTTGAATGAATAACAACAAATTGTTAACACTGAAAAACGTCTGAAATAATTAGAATGTAATTAAAAGTCACACATAAAATATTTTTTATCAAATGCTTGGGTTCTGGTTTGGCTAAAAACCAAGCATGCTGCAGCAAATTCAACCTCAAAAAGTTAACACTCTCTAAATACCTAGTTGTAAATAGGGTGTTCAGCTTGTTCATTTACGGCGTTAACTTAGTCCCGTTAATTACCACTAAAGTGTGAAATTTGAACAAAACTTTAACTAACCGTTGCATTTTGTTAATTGTTAACATTATATTGATTGTGAGTTCCATGCCTTTACACAAAGGATTAATTTTTACACCAAGATAGGTAACAGTTATGAAAAAAAGATCATTGTATTGTGCGGTTTCGAGTGCGCTATTACTTTCAAGTACCTTTAATGTGCACGCTGTTAAAGTGCAGTTTAATATTGATACAAAACATGCTGTAGGACAGTTTGATAGCTTCGATCGTCGTAAATTTATTACGTTACATTCATCAAATACCGAAAGTGACTGGTTTGGAAATAACGCTCAAAGCTTAAATGCGCCTAATGCTGTTCCTGATTTAATGACGCATTTTTTAGAAGATTACGATGTGTACTTTGGTCGTGATACAGGGGGCATGAAATATCAACTAACACAATTACCAGAAGATTCAGCAAAACCAGGTTATGCAAGCGCAGCAACCGCAACAACAAATGGCGGCGGAGTAAAATGGAATTACACCAATATTACAACAGCTCAAGCTAAAACAATGCGAAAGCATGAAGGGCGTAACAGCGATTTAATTGTCGCTGCACAGCAACATCCTTATTATCCTGATGGCACTAAAATTGGTAATCAAAATTGGTCTTTCTCGCAAAGAGATACTGCGGCTGAACCACTAGGTACAGCCATGGGCGACTACATGGCGCAGTTTTTACAAAAATACTTTAAATCAGGCCCATCAGATAGCCTTGGTCAAAAGCGCCCAACGTATGTTGAGGTAATGAACGAGCCACTGTTTGAACTGCACGACTTTCCGCATACCGGTTATGATAAAGAAAGCCTCTATGACATTTTTAGATTGCATAACTCAGTTGCTGATGTGATTAATGCTAACCCTGCACTGAATGATGTGAAAGTAGGGGGCTTTACGGTGGCGTTTCCTGATTATGAAAAAGGGTCACAATTTTTCGATAACTGGAAGCAACGCGACAAGGCATTTTTAGATATTGCAGGAAATAAAATGGACTTTATTTCGATGCACTTATATGACTTTCCAAATTTCCCAGGTGGCCCTGGTGGTCAGCATCAAATACAGTACCGAAAAGGCAGCAATATGGAAGCGACCCTTGATATGGTTGAGCAATATATGGCTTATAAATGGGGAAGTATTAAGCCGTTAGTTATTTCCGAATATGGCTCTCAATTACAAGGCTCATTTGGTACTAAATGGACACCGCAACGTGACTGGTTATGTCTAAAGGCAATGAGCTCTATGCTGATGAGCTTTATGGAAAGGCCAAACTATTGATAAAGCCATTCCGTTTATTCCATTAAAAGCAGAATGGGGCCGTATAAGCGACACTATTCCCTATTACTGGCGTCTACTGCGTCAAGCTAAAGAAGGTCAAGGTGAAACCGGCGAGCAATGGGTTTACACCGAAATGGTCAAGTTTTACCAGTTATGGTCTGATATGAAAGGGACGCGAATAGATAGCTGGGCAAGCGATATGGATATTCAAGCTGACGCGTATGTTGATGGCAAAGATGTTTATTTGGTATTAAACAGCCTTGAATTTTCACCGACCAATATTGATTTAAGTGTTTTAGGCAAGGGTTCTAACAACGTAACGGGTGTAAATATTAAGCATTTATATCCTAATGCCCAAGGCAAACCAGTATTGGATAACAGCAACAGAACAACACTCCCAAGCTCTGTTGTATTAGGCTCTGAGTCAACCATGATAATTAAAGTGAGTCACCAAAAAAATGTTGTTATTAACAATATTAATCAAGAGACTAAGCATTACGCAAGTGCAGTAGTTAAAAATATTGCAGCCAACGCGACCCAGTTCTTTACTATTAACAATGTAGATAAAGGGGCTAATGGCGAGGCTACATTGCGCTTAGGTGTTGGCCGCCCTCATGGTAAGTCGTTAACGCCAGTTGTAACTGTTAATGGTAATAGAGTCGCTATTCCTACTGATTTTAGAGGATATGATCAAAAAAATGGTGGCCTTGGACGTGAGCGTTTCTTTGGTGTTATTGAAATTCCAGTGCCATATAATAACATTAAAAAAACTAACAATATTGAAGTTACATTCCCTGACAGTGGTGGTGCAGTTAGTTCACTAACATTACAAAACTTTAAAATGAGTAAACATATTACTCGCTAAAAACGTGTAATAAAGGTTTAGTAATAAACAAACTGCGGGTTTATCTATATGATAGCTTCGCAGTTTTTTTATTTGTATCGCTACTACTGCCTAACACAATACAAATAAACTAATACTAAATATGCTGGGAATGGCTTTAGGTGTATTTTTGCTGTTAAGCCTGTGAGTTTTATGCTTTACAATGAGTACAAGGTACTCATTATTAAAAATAAACACTATTCTCAGAGCGTTAAACTTAGCATGACTGTTTTATTAATTTAATTGGGTATGTTTTAGAGGAGTTCCACTGACCTACATATAAGTTGTCGTCTTGATCTACGCAAATACAATGCACGTGATTAAAAATGTCCCCGTTACTTTGCATCGGCTGTAGTTCTCCATTTATATACTGCGGTTGCGGTGCCCCTAAATTAGCTATTAGCGTGTTACTTTTATCAAATATACTAATAAAACCAGAATCGTCAGCATTTTTATTGTCAATATGCGACCAGCAAACTGGTGCATAAAATAGTTCACCTTTGAACACGGGACCGCCAATATATGCCCCATTAGCGCTAATTCTATCAAGGTACTTACCATCAAACGAAAATACTTTTAAACATTGCTCAAAACGAGAGCTTACTATTAATGTAGGATTTAAGGGATCTCGTAAGTCTACTTCAACCCCATGGGTGTTGTGTAAATTGTAATTTTTGTCTTCATTATGGTGACCGCCCCAATGGTTTATATAGCGACCTTGTTTATCATAATGCAGTAAAAAGTCGCTGCCATAACCATCGGTGACATATAAATCCCCATTGGGGGCAATGGCAATGTCAGTAGAGCGAAAAGGTTGCTCGGGTTTATAAGCACCGCACGTTTGTGGATGGCCGATACTGTATATTAGTTTGCCATCTAAGGTCATTTTGGCAATAAAGCCAGCCTGTGGAATGACATTGTTAGTAGGGCTATCCCATTGCTCTGTGCTGTGACCATCCCAGTGGCGATTAACAATCCAGCCACTATCTACAACGTATAGAAATTCTTGCTCGCCTTCTTTTACAATTTTTATAGCGTGTCCACCAGGAAAAGAGCTTCCAAAAGCGTCAAGTAATTCACCGTTTTGGCTATACACTAAAATATTATTAGTCGTGTTATCGGTGATCATAAATATTCTCCCTTGTGAGTCCATCACCATCGCATGACAATTTTCTATAGGGTATTTATTGGGGTTTAACTTTCCCCAGTGGGCGTCTATTTTGTATTTAAATTTACCTTGGCCAATTATTTTCCCGTGTGGGTCTTCGTCATTTTTAGGAGTAGCGTGAGGTATAAGGTGTTTTTGCTCTGAGGTTAACATACAGAATTTTCCATATAAAAAAACCAGCTTATGCATTGGGCTATAATGCATAAGCTGGTTTAGGCTAGAAGGTTACTTTAAGTGCGTTCTTTTGCTTTAAAATTTAAAATAGCATCATCGTTAACGCGATTTAATGGATAATAAACAGCTTCGTTTTCTTTAAATGGCTGGTTGCTAATCGCATTGTAAGCACTGATCATTGACCAACGAGGTTCGGCAGCGCGGTTTTGATTTGATTTATGCAGTAAATTACAGTGGAAAAACAGTACATCACCTGGTTCAAGTTCTACATTTATAAGTTCATGGTACTTCATTGCTTCTTCTACAAACTCTAAACAGGCGCCTTTTTGGTCACCGGTTTTACTGTGATCCAATCGTCCCAAATGATGTGAGCCTTTAAGTACTTGCAAGCAACCATTTTCTTGCGTCGCTTTATTAATGGCGACCATACAGCTAATTGATTTTGGATAAAGCATGTAATTATCACGATGCCAGTAGCCAAAATCTTGGTGCCATTCCCAGGCGCCACCTACAAATGGTTCTTTCATCATAATTTTAGTGCTGGTGTGGTACACCTCTTCGCCAATAAGTGTTTCGCATACTTCAATTAAGCGACGACCGCGAGAAAACATACTGTATAAATCGTCGCCTGTTTTTTGCCATAAACAGACTTTACTTACAGCGCCATCGGCGTCTTTTTTGTCCCATGCTCGTTCATAGAGTGTATCGTCATTAAAAGCAGTTTGTTGTAGTAGCTCAATTTCATCAGCGCTGTAGTAATTTTTGACAATAATATAACCATCACGGTGAAAATCAGCTATTTGTTGTGGTGTTAAATAAGTGTGTGACATAAATGTAGTTCCATTTTTCTATTTATTTGTTTATTGTTGACAATATTTGATCGGTTATGCATTTAGGTCAAGTTTAATTTATATAAAAATACTGCATTTATATATGAATTGATTTTTATTCGCTATGTGCTTGATTGTAAATAAGTAAATTGTTTTTTGTAGTCAAAAAAATTTTTAAATTTATATATAAAGATACAAGTTATTTTAGGTTGAAATTCAAACAAAGGACATCTATGAACGATAAGTCAAAAGCAAAATATGCAGTGCCCGCTTTAGATAAAGGTTTGGATATATTAGAGTTTTTAGCTCTAAATAACGCACCTTGTACGCAAAGTGAAATAGCATCTGGTATTTCTAGAACACCTAATGAGGTATACAGAGTGCTCGTGGGCCTTGAAAAGCGTGGCTATTTAGTTCGCTCACTGGAGTCGGGCAGATATTGTCTGTCGTTAAAGCTTTATAATTTATCACGAAGTATCTCCCCTATGGATAATGTACTGCAATCGGCATTACCGCATATGGAAGATTTGGCTGTAAATAGTGGGCAGTCTTGCCATTTAAGTATGTTGTATCAAAGCCAAGCAATGGTTGTTGTGCAAGCGCGTAGCAAAAGTCCAATGCATTTAAGTATTGCAGAAGGGGCTTTATTTACGCTGAGTAGTTCCAGTGCAGGTAAAGTACTTTTATCAAACAGTAATGACGAAGTGCGCCAGATGCTTATTGAACACGATGAAACGTATAGTGCTTATGAAAATGAATGTCATCAGTTATTGAACGAGCTCGATTTAATTAAAGTGCAAGGATACCTTGTACAAAATAACCCACTGATCGCTGGTGTACACGACTTTAGCGTATTAATAGGTAAGCCTAATGCAAAATTAATAGCCGCACTTACCATTTCGTCTTTTGATTCAGCACTTAATACTTCTTCAAATAAGCAATGTGTTATTGATGAACTTAAAAGTACAGCGCAAAAAATTACATCATTATTGGCGCGCTAAACTTAATTTTAGCGCTTAAGTATTAACTCGCGCCTAGGAGGAACCAAGGATAGCGGTTGTTTGGCATTTATGCTGCGTTGCGACACAACACAGGCTCTGCATTGCCTAAAAGTCAAACATACTGCTGCAAATTCAGCCTCGAAAGATAAATTTAAATATCCTTATGGCTCAATATGTCGATAAACCTCTTAACCAGCGCCGCGAAAAATTAACTCTTATACCGCCTTTTTAGCTCACTAAATATTTATTCCCACTCATTCTTGAGCGAAAACTAAACGTTATTTGTAAAATAAATGGTCAATTTGTTTGACTTGGTTAGTTAAATTCCATTACTATAAAGTTAATTGTTAACAATGTTATTTTAACAATGATAATGCCCATAGATAACCTGCTAATGGTTAAAAGTTATAAACACAATATTTAGGTGCAATAATGACTAACACACAATTCAAATTAAATGCGATTTGCGCGGCAATGCTGATAACTTCTCCAGTAAGTTACGCCGCACAGGAAAACGAGACAACTGTACAAAGTGATGTTGAAGTTATCCAAGTAACAGGTATCAGAAGCGCATTAAGTAAATCTGCGTCAATAAAGCAAGATTCATCAGGCGTCGTAGATGCTATATCAGCAGAAGACATTGGTAAGTTACCTGATACTAACTTAGCTGAATCGCTGCAACGTATTAGTGGTGTATCAATCGACCGTGCAAACAATGAGGGCAACCAAGTTAGTGTTCGGGGTTTTGGTCCTGGCTTTAATTTAGTAACCTTAAATGGTCGTCAAATGCCAAACTCTTCGGTTTTACAAGAAGCGGGAGTTTCTCGCAGCTTTAACTTTAGAGAAATTGCGGCTGAAAGTGTGTCGGGCGTATCAGTTTATAAAACGGGTAAAGCGAATGTAGCCTCCGGTGGTATTGGCGCAACCATTAATATAAATACAGCAAAACCATTTGATTTTGACGGTTTTAAAGCATTTGCAAATGCAAAGGCAATTAAAGACACCAGCTCAGAGAAATCAAACCTAACACCAGAAATTTCGGGAATGGTTAGCCAAACATTCGCTGATGATACGTTTGGTGTTTTACTTGCGCTGTCGCATTCAGAGCGAGAAAGTGGCCGAGAGCGCGTAGGCACATCGCAAGGTTGGGTACGTAACCGAGCAAATGCTGCCGGTGTTGATAGCAGTGCAATTGATACAACAGTTAATCCAACGGGTACTTATTGGGTACCTTGGACGCCAGAAATGGAGCGCTTTGAAACTAAGCGAGAACGCCAAAATGCGCAGTTGGTTTTACAGTATGCTCCTAATGACAACTTAACGGCTACACTTGATTACACTTTATCGCGCTTTGAAGAAATTAGTAACACAAATAAAATGGCATTTTGGTTCGATAACCCAACAGGCACCGCCGATGAAAATGGCACTTTAGTCGATATTAAAAATGCAAATGATGAGTTGAATTTTTGGGCGTGGGAGCTTTACGAAGAAAAAGAAAACGATTCATTAGGCTTAAATTTAGCGTGGCAAGCAAGCGATTCATTGAAACTTACGTTTGACGCTCATAACTCTACATCACACTCAAACCCAGATGGTGATACAGCTGAAACAATTGCAAATTTAAAGAATGTCCCAGGTTCGGTTAAATCCATCAGTGCTAACTTCTCTGGTGACATTCCGATTATTGGGGTTGATGATTCAACATTGGCGGGTGGAGCTTACAACCCAGCTAATATTGTGTCAGATTTATATCAGCGCCGTGGCTATGAAATGAAAAATACCATTAAGCAGTATCATGCAAGTGGGCAATGGGAGAATTTGAAGAGTGGGGCACTCAGCGCTATAAATTTTGGTGTAATGTATACCGATTACCAAATTGATACTTATCTTTCTGAGCAGTTCTCATTTGTGGATATTCCTCTAGACAACCTAGGGCTAACCTTTGATGAACAAGGTGACTTTGCTGATGAGTTTTCAGGTTCGGATCAGCTATTTCCATTTATTCCACGTTACAGTGCCAACGATTTTGTAGATATTGTCAGAGATGAAGGATTATTTATTGAGCCAAATATTTCTACAAATGGGGTTGAGGAGCAAACGCTCGCGATATATGTATCATTTGATCTTAAAACCGAATTTAACGATATTCCAATTGATATGAATGTCGGTGTGCGCTACGAAGACACCGATGTAACAGGTTATTCAGTCAAGCCTGAGGTTGTTGCTTTTAACTATCGTCATGCTGAAGAGCTTCGCCCTGTATTTGCTGCAACAGCAACACCGCAGGAGCTTGAAGGCGGTTATACACGTATATTACCAAACTTTGATATAAGCGCCGACTTAGATGACGGCTTTAAAACTCGTTTTTCATATAGTCGTACATTAGCTCGTGCAGGTATTGGTGGTATGTTCCCATCAACTACCATTAACGCCCGTCCTGAAGGACCGTTTAATGCATCGCAAGGTAACCCTAACTTATTGCCAATTACGTCAGATAACTTTGATTTTTCAGTTGAGTGGTATGGAGACGACGGAAGCTATGCATCAGTTGGTTACTTTAAAAAGTTTGTTGAAAACTTCATTGGTGCAGGCGTAGTGCAAGGTACGCTAAATGATGTAAATGGCGAGCCGTTACGCGATCCAAGTGTTAACCCCCGCCCTGGTTGTCCTGATAGTTCAGATACACCTAACCCAGCATGTTTAAGCCAAGCGTCAGACCCGATTGTTACATTTGATATTGCAACGCCAGATAATCTTCAAAATCGTGAAGTAGATGGTTGGGAATTAAATGCGCAGTACATGGTGCCTGATACAGGCTTTGGCGTGGTTGCTAATTATACGATAGTGAATAGCGATGAATCGTTTAAACCGTATGATTTTGACCAAACAATTGCACTAGCAGGACTAAGCGATTCAGGTAATTTGGTCGGCTTTTACGAAAACGATGATTACCAAGTACGTTTAGCCTATAACTGGCGCGATGATTTCTTACTGTCTTTGGGAACTGAGCCTACATTTACAGAGGCGTATGGTCAGCTAGATTTTAGTTTTAATTACACCATTAACGACACCTTGGGTGTTAGCTTTGATGCACTTAATTTAACGAATGAAACAACACGCCGCCATGGTCGTTTTGCAGAGCAATTAGTATCTGCTGAGCAATATGGTCCGCGCTTTAGCATTGGCTTAAGTGCTAAATGGTAAGTTAGTTTATTGACAAATAATACAAAACGACAGCTCAGCGCTGTCGTTTTTGCCTTTTAACTAACGAGGTTGCTATGAACGATGATATTAAATCAATAGTAATAGTTGGCGGTGGAACTGCAGGATGGCTAAGTGCAGGAATAATTGCGGCGTATTTGCAAAAACATCACAGCAAAAAAATAAATATAACGCTGTTAGAGTCCTCAGATATTCCTACAGTTGGCGTTGGCGAAGGAACGTGGCCGACTATGCGTAGAACCCTTAAAGACATGGGTATTCGTGAAACTGAATTTATTCAACAATGTAATGTGTCGTTTAAGCAAGGTGCTAAATTTGCTAAGTGGGTAACCGGAGAAAATGATGATTACTATTATCACCCGCTTGAGCTACCTACGGGTATGTTTGAAAATAATTTAGCCACCAGCTGGCTTAATATTAATAACGCACAACCTCCTTTTGCCCAGTATGTAAGTGCGCAGCAGTCAATATGCGAAAGTGGATTAGCTCCCAAACAAATCACAACACCCGAATTTAGTGCAATAGCAAATTATGCTTATCACTTGGATGCAGGCTTATTCGCTACATTTTTAAAAAACCACTGCATTGATAATCTTAATGTTAAACACATTGTAGGCACTGTCGTCGGTGTAAACAATTGCACAAATGGCGATATTAAAAGCGTTAGCCTTAATAATAAAATAGAGATAGCTGGGGATCTATTTATCGATTGCAGTGGCTTTAAATCGTTATTACTAGGTGAGAACTTAGGGGTGGGGTTTAAATCTTGTAAAGATGTATTATTTGCTGATAGTGCGCTTGCCATACACATGCCATACACATGCCATACAAAGATGACGAACCAATATGCTCGCATACTTTATCTACAGCACAAACATCGGGCTGGATTTGGGATATAGGATTACAAACACGCCGTGGAATAGGGCATGTGTACTCTAGTAAACACATTAGTGATGAAGATGCTAAGCAGCAATTATTTGATTACTTAAATATTAATAAAGATCAGCAAAGCGAATACAAAGTTAAAAAGCTTAGTTTCGAACCAGGGCATCGTGAAAAATTTTGGCATAAAAACTGTGTCGCAGTAGGCCTCTCAGCTGGTTTTTTAGAGCCACTGGAAGCCTCCGCTTTATTACTGGTAGAAATATCAGCCAATTTTGTTGCGCAGCAATTTCCGGCCAATAGGCATGTAATGAATATAACCGCGCAGCGTTTTAACCGTACATTTAGCTACCGATGGGAGCGAATAATCGACTTTTTAAAGTTGCATTATATGTTGAGTAAACGAACCGACAGCCCATTTTGGCAAGCGCACTGTCATCAAAATACTATTCCACAAAGCTTAAAAGATAACTTATCACTTTGGGAATTTCATACACCAAGCGATAACCACTTTGATCATTCACAAGAAGTGTTTCCAGCAGCAAGCTATCAATATGTGATGTATGGCATGGGGTTTACAGGCTCAAGCGAACTGTATGGCAACTCAGAAAGTTATTTTAAAAAGGCCATTGCGCTTGTTAATAACAACCAGCAATACACCCAAAAATTACTTAATAAATTACCTACCAATAAAGCATTATTAACGCAAATTAATCAATTTGGTATGCAGCAAATATAGTTAAAACATAAGAGCGACACACTATGACAAACTCAGTATTACTCGATAAAAATACACATAAGCACACTCGCATTAAAACTGAACGCGGTACACAATACGGCGAAGCAGTAAACTACATTCCGGTTATTGCTGATGAGCTTGCTCAACTTGCATTAGACTACCCAGTCTATTTTATGAAGAACAATCAAACTGGCCAGTTTGAACTATATGCTTTAACTGGCTTTGATGAGGGGCAAAACTTATTTTTACAAAATGATATATGGCATGCCACATACGTACCTTTACACTTACAGCGACAACCATTTAAGTTAGGAATAGGAAATAAACTTACTAACAAGACCGAGCAAACAGATCTCGCTGTTACAATTAACGAACAACACCCAAGAGTAAATAATAGTGAGGGAACACGGTTATTTAACGAAACAGGGGAGCCAACCACATATTTAAATAATGTGAGTGAGCAATTGATAAAGCTTATGCATGGCGGCGAACGTACAACTGCTTTTATCAATACCTTACTAAAACACGATTTAATTGAAGCAGTGCAGCTAAACATCACTAAACCAAATGGCAAAACACAAGGCTACAATGACTTGTATTCTATTGCCGCAGAGACACTACAGCAACTACCTGCAGAAACACTAAATATTTTGCACTCAATGGGTTATATACAAGCTTGCCATCTAATCTTATGTTCAAGCGGGCATGTTAAAAAATTAGTAGAATGGTTACACGATTTAAAATAGGTTTTTTATTAATTAGCGTTACTTACCCCCACTGGTTTTACGTGTGCATTAGTTTATGCTGATACCGATGAAATAATAAATGAACTACAACTGGACACTATTATAAGTTCACTTCTTAGGTTTTGGAGTTCGATTATTCGCCTTGGTTTTGGTATCATTTAACTTATCGGCTTATATCGCAATGGGAAAGGTCAAGCCAGTAAACATTGATGATTAAGAGAATGGACGTGCTCGAACAAATAGAACAATGGATTGATGCAACAAATATTAAATATAAAACCCAAAGAATTAGCTGTGAGAAATTTGCTAGTGAGTTTGCAGGGTTTTATCCTGTCGAATTTTTAAAAAATGCCTTTTACGTTATTGTCGACGAAATACCCAAACCTAGCTTTCCTTTTTTGCGTGAAATGGGATTAGACGATTTTATTGACATGGATGCCGCAGGTACTACATACAAAAACACTTATTACATGCTTCCTTACGTAGCTGATAATTTAGCTGTGCATTTTCATGAACTTGTTCACGTAGCCCAATGGAGTGAACTTGGGGCCGAGGCTTTTATGTTGCGTTACATAACCGAAATTCAGCAGGTTGGTTATGCAGCTGCGTCACTTGAAGTCATGGCGTATGGTCTTGATAAGCACTTTACAAATAATGGCAAGAAAATAAACGTGCCTGAACACGTGGTTCAAGCGTTGTAGTTAATTAACATTTTCAAAGGATTGCATATGACACGCTTTACTGTTTTTTTACTGAGCTTACTTAGTGTAAATGCCTATGCGGCATCGTTTGATGACGATATTGTGGCTGCGTTACTTGAAAGAACAACACATAACGTTACCTACGATGGGTCTTATCACTCTATTGCTTATCCGGGTGGCGATGTGCCCGCTAATGTAGGGGTGTGTACCGATGTAGTTATTCGATCATATCGACTTTTAGGTATTGATTTGCAAAAGCTTGTGCATGAGGACATGTTAAAAAGCTTTGAGCTATATCCCTCTAAGCGTATTTGGGGTTTAACCAAACCGGATAAAAATATAGACCACCGCCGTGTGCCAAACTTACAGGTTTACTTTAAAAATCATGGCCAAGTGCTCGCTAAATCAAGTAACGTGAACGACTATAAAACGGGTGACATTGTAACGTGGATGCTGCCAGGTAATTTGCCGCACATTGGTATGGTTGTGAATGAGTTAGCAAAAGACACAGGGAATCCATTAATTGTTCATAATATTGGTCGAGGACCTGAAAAAAGCGACATGCTTTTCGATTTTAAAATTACGGGGCATTACCGTTTCGTCCCACAAGAATATAAATAACCAGATTATAAGTATGAGTTCTCTCATTTATTGATATTGCAGTATAAAGAAAAAGGATTTTGAACGTGAATACAAAAACCGATTCAAAAGAGGCTAACCCAAAAGAGGTTAATCTTAAACAAAGTAAACTCGCTCACAAAATAGCTAGTTTATTTATGAGTATTGCTTTTTCAGCCATAGGAACGGGTTTGTTTAGTTTGGTTGCAAGCTTACTTGGCAACGTAAATGTAACCGAAAAAACAGTTGGCAGTGTGTGGGTTTTACTGACCACATTTTTTGTTATTTTAAATGTATTTGGTGTCATTATTTGGCATAAACCGAAATGGTTAATTACTGCTATAAATAATGTGCTTAGGTTTGCTAAAGAGCGCAAAACAGCATTTTTTAGCGCCGTGCTAATGCTGATATTAATTATAGCAGGCTATTGTTTTTTTCTTTCCTTACCACAGCCAATTAGTTACAAAGCAACTCACTCTACACCTGCTGTTACCACTTTATCTGATGTTTTAAACCCTGAACCGCTTTATATTGATTTTACTCCCGTTTTAGATGATGTAGAAAACACGGATGCAGTGTCTTACTCTGTCGCAAAGCTTGCGCTTGTTGGCAAAGTGATTCCCACAGGTATAAAAGTCACGCCTGAGCTAATTGGACAGTGGTCTTGGAATAGTGAAAGCCAGCTTAAATTTATCCCAAAACAAGATTGGTCAGCAGGGCAAGAATATAAGGTACGTTTTGATTCATCTATTTTTAAAAGTGATATACATCTAAGTGATAATGAGCATGTATTTAAAACTCCCAACTTTGAACTAACACTAAGCTCGCTCGCTTTTTATCAAGATCCTAACGTTAAAAAAAGTCACAAGGTGGTTGCAACATTAAAAGCGACTCACCCAACAGATATAAACACCATAAAAAATAATTTAAAGCTGACTCAATCACTTGAGCAAGATGGCAAGAACGAACTCGCACAATATAAATTTGATGTTACTTACGACAAGCATCAACGAGAGATTTACATTACTTCAGAGCAAATACGTATTCAAGATACCGAAAGCTATCTGTATTTTGTTATTAATAACGGTGTAAAGCCGGTTATGGGTCCTTCTCAAACAACAGTAGAGATCAAAGACGCCGTGTTGATCCCAAGTGTAAATAGCTTTTTTAGAGTAAATACGGCCAATGTGTTGATGGTAAAAAATACGCAAGGGGAACCCGAACAAACACTTGTTTTAGACTTCACAGATGATATTTCATCGCAAGATGTGGTTAGTAAAATGGTTGCTTACGTATTACCGACTAAAGATTCAAAAGGTAACTATAAGTACTTCAGTAGCCCACGAGAAGTTACTGATGCAGTGCTTAAGCAATCTCAAAAAGTTAAGTTAAATGCGATTCCTACCGCGCAAGATACAACTAAGTTACACAGTTTTACGTTTGACGCCCCTCAAAACCAGCAAGTTTATATCGCGATTGATAAGGGATTAAAGTCGACGGGTGAGTTTACGATGGTGAATAAATACGACACTATTTTAGATACGCCGGCTTATCCGACACAAGTAAATATTATGTCTAAAGGGTCTATATTATCAAAAAATGGCGATCATAAATTGTCATTTTTGACCCGCGGTGTAAACGCACTTCACGTTAAAGTAGGTAGGGTAGAAGCCAATCAAATTAACCACCTTATAAGTCAAACCAGTGGTGATATTTCTAATCCAGAATTTAATAATTATTACTTTACAGAAGAAAACATAAGTTCAATTTTTACCAGACAAGTTAATTTAAAACCACAGCACCCTAAAAAAGCGGTCTATTCATCTATTGATTTGAGTAGTAAGTATAATGAGTCAGTTGGTTTAGGCTTATTTTTTATAAATGCTCAAGCGTTAAATACAGAAGATAATTACGTATATGGACCCCAAGAAAAACGACTTATCCTTATTACTGATTTAGGTATTTTGGTAAAAAATAATGCAGATGGATCTCGCGATATATTTGTCCAATCTATTGAAACAGGAAAACCGGTAGCAAAAGCGAAGGTGTCGTTATTGGGGAAAAACGGATTAGTTATTTTAAATGCTAAAACAGATTCTGAGGGGCACGCATTTTTCGACAACACAACGTGGTTTACTGATGATCAAACTCCCGTTGCTTTTGTAGTCGAAACTAAAAGTGACATGTCTTTTATTCCTTATAATCGCTATGCTCGAATGGTTAACTACTCTCGGTTTGATACCGGCGGTGTAAGTTCTGGGCTCAGTGGTAGTAATAAAATAGATGCGTTTGTTTTTTCTGACCGTGGAATTTATCGACCAGGCGATAGTGTTAAACTTGCCACGATTGTTAAGCAACAAAACTTTGCAAAACTGGGCGATATACCGCTTGAACTTATAATTACCGATCCTAAAGGGACAACTGTTTATAATAAACGAGTGAGCTTAGATAAGTATGGATTGCTTGATTTTGACTTTAAAACACAAAATAGCGCCAATACCGGAACGTATTATGTATCGGTCCAACTTATTAAAAATAATAATAGCCGCGACCAATTAGGCAGTACTCAGTTTAAAGTTGAAGAGTTTGTACCCGATAGATTGAAAATTAGTAGTCAATTTTCTCAATCATCTGCAAAGGGGTGGGTAAACAGCTCAAAATTTAAAGCATTGGTGAGCCTTCAAAATTTATTTGGTACACCCGCTCAAAATAGACGTGTTACTGCTGATTTACGTTTATCTCCAGCTGGTTTTTACTTTAATGAATACAAAGATTATGTGTTTTCTGATCCCCACAGTGAAGGAAAAAATATTAGACACAGTATTGAATCATTAACCGAAACCAAAACTAATGAACAAGGCAAGGCAGAATTTGATATTGACTTAACTCGCTATGAGGCAGGTACTTATCAGTTAAATTTTGCAGTACAAGGGTATGAAGAAGGCGGTGGTAAAAGTGTTCGTGCAAGCAGCTCGGTGCTTGTTTCACCCGTTGAGCAGTTAGTTGGTTATAAAGCCGATGGCGATTTAAGCTACATATCAAAAGAGTCAAAACGTGTTGTAAAATTTATTAATATTAATTCAGAAACTGAGCAAGTAGCTCGTGATGATTTATCGCTAAATTTAATAGAACAACAATATGTATCTACGTTGGTGCAACAAAATAACGGCACTTATAAGTACCAATCGGTTAGAAAAAACAAACAGGTATCAAGCAATCCGTTTTACATTAAACAAGATGGCGCAAACTACGAATTACCCACTGCTGAACCAGGTGATTACTTAATAGAACTCGTTGATGGCAAAGGGAATACCGTTAGTAGGGTATCATTTACGATAACCGGCACGGGTAACTTAGCGGGTAAGCTTGAAAAGAATGCTGAACTGCAAGTTCAATTAAATAAACCGGATTACAAACCGGGCGAAACAATTGAAATAAGTATTGTAGCGCCCTATGTTGGCTCGGGTTTAATTACAATTGAAACTAATAAAGTACACGCTTTTAAATGGTTTGAGAGTAAAACAACAAGTAGCATACAAACCATAACGTTACCTCAAGGGATAGAAGGCAATGCGTATGTTAATGTTTCATTTGTTCGAAGCCTTGAATCGAAAGAAATATTTACAAGCCCATTAAGCTACGCAGTTAAACCATTTGCGATTGATCGTAGTAAACGCGCAATAGATTTTGACGTAAACATACCTGATAAAGTAAAACCAGGTGACGATTTAGTCATTTCATATAGTGCCAAATCACCTTCACGTGTTCTGTTATTTGCTGTAGATGAAGGTATTTTACAAGTGGCGAATTATCGGACGCCAAAGCCGTTAAATCACTTCTTACAAAAACGTGCTTTAGAAGTCAGTACCATGCAAATTGTTGATCTTATTTTACCTGAATTTAAACTAGTGCAAGAGCTTGCAGCTACGGGTGGTGGTTATGCAGAATCAATGGCAATGAACCGCAAGAGCAAGCAACTTAACCCGTTTTCTCGTAAGGTACAAAAACCAGTCGCATTTTGGTCTGGTATTTTATCGGCTGATGCTAAAACGAAAAAACATACGTTTACTATCCCAGATACTTTTGCAGGTCAGGTACGTGTAATTGCTATTGCCGTAAATGACGAGGGTGTTGGTGTTAAAGAAAGTACAACACTTGTGAAAGGGCCCTTTGTATTAACCCCCAATGTATTAACGACAGCAGCACCAGGCGATGAGTTTGATATTGTACTTGGTATTGCTAATGGCGTTGAGGATTCAGGTAAACAACTGCCAATTACGGTAGAAGCGCTTACTTCAAGCAACATTGAAATAATAAGCGATAAAAAATTAACGCTAAATATTGATGAAAAATCAGAAGAGACATTAACGTTTAGAGTGAAAGTGCTTGATAAGCTTGGCGCTGCATCAATTACATTTACTGCGTTATCGGGTGACAATGTTAGCCAACGCACGGCAACGTTAAGTGTGCGCCCTGCGGTTGCATTTGTTAGTAGCTTTGAAAGTGGCTTTAGTGAATCAGGTAAAAAAGAAATAGCGGTTTCGAGACAGCTATATCCTAACTTATCAAAAAATAATATTACCGCTTCACAAAGCCCGTTAGCGCTTGTTGATGGTCTTATTAATTATTTAGATAACTTTCCTCATATGTGTACCGAGCAAGTAGTGAGTAGTGTGTTTCCGGTGCTGAGTTATTTAGAACACCCAAGTTATATGGGCAATGTATCTTATAAACATGAGCGTATAAACAACTTAATAGATACCCTTCGTCAACGTCAGTTACCTGATGGCAGATTTATGTTATGGCCGGGTAATTCTAGTGCATCTATTTATTCTTCTCTTTATGTTATGCATTTTTTATTAGATGCAAAAGAAGCGGGCGTAGCAATACCTTATGATATGTGGAGCAGTGGTTTTGAAGGTGTGCGCAGTATAGCGAGCGGATCTTTAGAGACGAATGACAGAAACCGCGCTTATGCCATTTATTTGCTAACACGACAAGGTGAGGTAACAACTAATTACTTATCTGATTTAGAAAAAAGTGTAAATGCGAGTAATAGCAAAGTATGGCAACAAGATATAACGTCCGCGTTTATGGGCGCAACTTATCAGCTATTACGTGCAAGCGACAAAGCGCAAGCACTGATCAATAGCTATAAAATTGGGCAAGATACCCAGCACGATAATTGGGGCGCTTACGACTCACGTTTAGCTCACGACGGACAGTATATTTATTTGTTATCAAAACATTTTCCTGCTCGCTTAAAGCAGTTAACTAAAGATGATTTGTTTAATGTCGTTGACCCTATTTTTAAAGGAGACTACAACACGTTGTCGTCTGCTTGGTCTGTACTTGCTATGACGGCATACTCAAAAGTTGCGTTATCACAAGCCCAGCCTGAAGATGTAAAAATAATGGCAACAACGACAATGGCAGAAAAAAAGGCATTAGACGTAACCTATACACCTTATCCTAAAGCCTCGTTTTTAAATGACGTTAAAACGCTTGATGTATTAGCGCCACCTCGCTCATTTTACATGATGAGCCAAGCTGGTTTTGATACAAACGTGCCACAAAAGTCATTAAGTAATGGTTTAGAAGTTGTCAGAGAATACCAAGACGATAAAGGTAATGTGATAACCACCGCTGTTCAAGGTCAAGAACTAAACGTTGTATTACGAGTGCGTAGTACAACGGGTAAAAATATTTCGGATGTTGCTGTTATTGATTTACTACCTGGTGGGTTTGAAGTACTCAGAGACAGCGTTCGCAATAGTTATAATCGCTGGACCTCTGATTATAAAGATATTCGAGAGGATCGGGTTATATTGTATGGCAGCTTTGGCGATAGCATGACTGAGCTTACTTATAAGGTTAAGGTTACTGCATCTGGCAGCTTTGTAGTGCCATCGGCTTATGCTGAATCTATGTATGATTTAAGTATTAAAGCGCACTCAAAATCGGGTCGTTTTGATGTTACCGACGCTAAATAAAAAGCTTAGTTTTATAATAAAAACGGCTTTTTTTACAACAGCACTGCTTGCAGTGCTGTTGTATTTATTTACTCCAAAGCCGGATATTACCCAGCCCAATGCTTACTCAACGGCTTTTTACGATAGCAGTGATAAATTACTTCGTTTAAATTTAGCCGCAGACGATAGATATAGATTATGGACGCCAATAGATAAAATCCCTTTGAGCGTTCAACAAGCTACTTTATTGTATGAAGACCAAGACTTTTATGAGCATATTGGTATCGATTTTATTGCTTTAATAAATGCGTTTTATACTAGCTATATTAAAAGAAGTCACCGAGTCGGTGCGTCAACAATAACAATGCAAGTAGCCCGGTTGCACTTTGGGATGAATACGCATGTTATTTTTGGAAAAGTAGAACAAATACTTCGAGCGTTACAAATTGAGAGACACTACAGTAAAAACCAAATACTCGAGGCGTATTTTAACTTAGCGCCTTATGGATCAAATATTGAAGGTGTTGGTGCAGCCAGTTTAATTTATTTTAAGAAACCAGCTATTGATCTTAATTTACCTGAGTCATTATTACTTAGCTTAATCCCGCAAAACCCAACCAAACGAAATCCCATTAAAAAATCGGCTAAATTGGTATTGCTAGAAACAAGAAAAAAACTGTTTACTCGTTGGCTTGAAAAGCACCCAGATGATAAACACTGGCTAGCAGCTATGCAATTACCGATAAAGGTATATGCCTCTTCAGACTTGCCTTTTGAAGCCCCACATTTTATTAATAATTTACAAAGCGAGTACCCGCACCTAAAGCCTGGAGAATATAAAACGTCGATAGACCTTAATTTACAAAACTTACTTCAGCGCCATGCAAGAAATTACATTAATCGCAGGCATAGAGACGGGCTTAGTAATACGTCTGCTATTTTACTAAATTATAAAACTATGGAAGTAGTTGCTGAATTAGGCTCTGTGGATTTTTTTAATAATGACATTAGCGGTCAAGTAAATGGTGTAAGAGCTAAGCGTTCACCAGGTTCAACCCTTAAACCATTTATTTATGCGCTTGCTATAGAGGAAGGGTTAATTCATCCATTAACGCTTGTAAAAGATGCCCCCAAACGCTTTGGAGGATATACACCAGAGAATAATGACCAGCAGTTCTTAGGGCCTATATCAGCCACTGAATCGCTAGTTTTGAGCCGTAATGTGCCAGCCGTTAATTTAATGTATCGCTTAAAAAAAGTTGGGTTATACGATTTGCTCGTTGCAGCCGATGTTAAAAAGCTTCGGCCTAAAGAGTTTTATGGTTTAGCGCTTGCGCTAGGCGGCAGTGAAGTAACGATGTTAGAGCTCGTTAAGTTATACGCCATGTTGGCTAATTTAGGGGTGTATAAAGATGAAATTATATTAAATAAACACGCCACTGGTATTAACCAAAAAAACCAAATAATCAAAAAGATCATATTAAGCAACTTCTCAGTCCAGAGGCTGCATACCTGACTTTACAAATGTTAAGTGAAAATAATGCAGTCGATGAAATTTCATTTCAAAAAGAAAGAAGACAATCATATCCTGTATATTGGAAAACAGGTACTTCATTTGCTTTTCGCGATGCATGGTCAGTAGGTATTGTTGGTCCGTATGTTTTAGCTACATGGGTGGGTAATTTCTCAGGAGAAGGGCACCCATCTTTTATTGGGCGACAAGCAGCCGCGCCTTTATTTTTTGAAATAATACGTTCATTAGATAGTTACGGCTTAATCAAAGGCAATATAAAACCAGGTGGTTTAAATATTACAGAAGTAGATATTTGTTCAACAACAGGTGATTTACCTAATGTGCATTGCCCTAAAACAGAAAAAGGGCTTTTTATTCCAGGTAAGTCGCCAATTAAAGTATCGGATGTACATCGTGAAATTTATATTGATAAAGTATCGGGATTACGTGCTTGTCAGTATGTTGAATCTACAACTACAAAGGCAGTTTACGAATTTTGGCCATCTGACTTAGTCAGATTATTTAAACAAGCAGGCATTGTTAAACGCCAGCCTCCACCTTATTTAGATTCATGCTTAATTAATGACACGAGTACACGAGGCTCAGCACCGAGTATTACATCCCCGAGTAATTTAATTAGCTACACGATAAGAGCCAGTAAATTGAAGCAAGAAGGCCTGCCTTTTAGCGCAATCACAGATACAGATTCACGTATTTTATATTGGTTTGTAGATAACAGCTTTGTTGGTAAAGTAGAGCGGGATACGCCTCTTTTCTGGCACCCGCAAGTAGGCGAATTTGACGTAAGAGTGGTTGATAATTTAGGGCGTAGCGCATCAGTTTCAATGCGTGTAAAGCTCGTTCAGTGATATTGAGTGTTCATGCATTTAATGTAATAAATAAAGGGTAGTTTTTTATAACTGAAATTTATATAAACTAGGGCGATTTACTCTTTCTTACCTACATGGATGATGGTAAGGGGCGTGAGCTGGATGCGGAGGTTTTGCTCGGTAGCCCACTAGACTACAAATCTCGGGCCGTGATTAAATCGGCTCCTAGATTGAACAAATTTCAATCCACAAAGATCAACATGCCCTTATGACTTCATAGCCGCTAGTTTATATAACGGAGTATCAAAATGACTTCGAAAGTAGTTACTTGATATTATGTTTTACAGCCTTAACTGCTGCGGCGCTATCTTGAGCTTTAAGTGCTTCTAAAATAGCGCGATGCTCATTAACACACTCAGAGCTTGAGGTAATACGTTTGTAGTTTAAACGCATACGCATGACATACGGATACCAAATATTTACCAGCTCTTCGCCCCCAGCTTGGTATATTAAATACTGATGAAACGAAATATCGATTTTAGTTACTTCGGTATAATCTTCGCGATCGAGTGCGTCTTCTAGAGATGCTAAGATACCTTCAAGTTCAGCAATGTTTTGCTCAGTTAAATTACCGTTTAACTCTGTGATTGCGTACTCTTCAATGCTGCGACGAAGTTTAATCATTAAACGTTGTAGCTTAGGCTCTAGTACGCTGTTGACTGATGCGCCGCAATTATTTCGCGAAATCAACAGACCTTCTTTTGTTAACTGCAAAATCACATCTCGAATTGGACCTCTGGAGAGACCAAAGCGCTCAGCCAGCTCTTTTTCATTTAACTTAGTTTGTGGTGGCATTTCACCAGAGATTATATCTGAACGTAATTGTTCAGCGATTTGATCTTTTACAGACAAAATTTTTGTTGCTCTGTTACCAGCCATATTTATTCCTAGATTTAATTTACTTTATGTGACCTTAGCTACGGTTAATAAATAGTCGTTATTCGAGTTAAGATCATGTACTTATCTCAGTGTATATAAAAAAAAAGGAATGGTCTATTGTTAACACATTACAACAGGCCAATAAATATACAATTAAATGATGAATGTGCAATTATTTTTTAAATCGTCGCTCATACATAGACTCATTCATCGCTTTAGCGGCTTCAATCATTTCAATGTAGGGTCTATCAGTGACACTTATAAAGCCTACGTTATAATTTTCGCCATCGTAAGCTCTGCCTGTAATCGGAGAATCTATATACTGAAACCAATGAGCACCTATAAAGTAGGGGTTGTCGATCACTGAGTTCATATAATCGGTATACATATTTGCTCTGTCTTGTTGATTAGCAGCATGTATTAACCCAGGATGAAATAATCCTGAATCAGATGAACCAACATGAAACTCACCAATTATAGCGGGTTTGTCAAATTGTGATAAAAACGCCCACTTGTCATCCCTTAGGCCTTCTTTGTATGCGTTAAAACTTATTACATCAACATATTTAGCCGAGGCTTTAACAACTTCTATAGGCATGCCCCAATCAGGAAAACGCGCACCTAAATACATATGATTTGGTAGGTATTTATCCATAGCGGCATTTACCACACTAAAGTACTTATCAGCATAGGCGGTGAGTAATATAGAAAAATCGACAAGCTGCTCTTCATTTTTTATATCAACCGTTACACCTTTGTCAAACTCAACCCATGAGGCTAAGTTTAAGTGCCATACCTTATTAAGTTTAGCGACATCAGTATATTTTTCTTTCATTAAGCGAGAAAATTCAGCTTTAGTAGGGACTGTTTTAGCATCACGGCCTAATGTGTTTATTACAATACCATAATGGCTTTTAACAGAATCAGGGCGGCCAAAGCTTTTTTCGTTATCAATGAATACACCTACTGCCCAAGGCGAATTTTTAACTTCTTTTGCAACAACACTAACGGTTTCGTTAGCACGCACTGTAAATTCAGGGTCGAATACATCCGGCATGGCTCCCCAAAAATCGTTGCCGCTTGATACGGTTTTAAAATCACCTATAATCCAACCATTGGCAAAATAGGGCACTTTTTGATTATCGTAGTAGCTCGGATCTGTCCAGTTGCCTAATGAACTAAAGCCCCATGTAATCATTCTATCGAGGGTAACTTCTCGCCATTTTTGCATGTAATCTGCATTATTTTGACCATATTTGCGTTCTAAATTAGCAGCGTAGAAGCTATATGTTTCACCGTGTTCTAACGGACCCGAATGCGCACTTTTACGATAGCCAAAATGTTTACCGAGTGGATCGCTATAATCAGGTAGCCATTCAAATAAATTTTTACGCACTTGTGACGCTACAAAGCGGCTTTTAAGCGCTTCTTTATTTACTTGGTTTAAACCTTTTGAATCCTCAGGTGTTACACCGGCATCAGCTGGTTTAGCTAACAACGCTTGATCAAAATCGTAACCCGTCAGTGTTGTTGAGTTTGCAAGACGAATAATATCAATGCCAGTTGCAAGATATAAATAGCCATCAGGGTCGACTAATGACCATTTATCATTGTATTTAGCCGTTCTAAAATAACCAGTCGCTTCTAATTTTGGACCTTCTGCCCAGCCACCAAAGCGTGAGCGGTTAGTAGGGCGTTTAGAAAGTAACTGTGTTGCTTCTTGTTTTTTGTCGCTCAATAGCTCGGCTTCTGAATGTACTTTCCCTGCAAATTCTTGTTTTGCATTTTGGCCAAATTCATCAACAATTTTGGTTAAAAAAGCGGTATTAAATTGAGGGTTTTTACGAAGTGAAATAGATTTTATTGCCAGCTCTTTGTCATGTAATGTACTTTGCACGCTAATTGCTATTTTAGCGATGCCTTTTAAGTTGAGATTTTTTTTACCCCACATAGAAATAAACTGTACCTCATCAGACTCCCACGTATCAGGGTTAGAGCGAAGACCAGAAGTAAAGTTAAGTTCTACATTTTCTTTGCCATCGGGCGTTGCAAGGTCGTGGCCGTCAAGTTTTGCGTAATACGTGTTGTATCCACCTACC